>JAUWZY010000095.1 GCA_030615045.1 Chloroflexota bacterium | reverse complement strand
ATCGTTTCATGTCCTGGGATGGTCCCCTGATCACAGATAGCGGCGGGTTTCAGGTATTCAGCTTGGCCCATATGAGCCAGGTCAGTGAGGATGGGGTCTTGTTCCGCTCCCATCTCGATGGCAGCGAGCATTTCCTCACTTCCGAGCTTGCTACTGAAATCCAGGAGGAGTTTGGCGCCGATATCATCATGGCTCTTGATCACTGCCCCCCTTATAGCGAGGACTTCCAAGCTATGCGCCAAGCGATGGAGCAAACACACCGCTGGGCGGAGCGATGCCGGAGGAGACATAGGAGGCAGGAACAAGTCCTTTTCGGCATCGTGCAGGGTGGGACCTTTGCTCAATTGCGGCGGCAGTCGGTGGAATTCGTCACCTCCTTGGATTTCCCCGGCTATGCCTTGGGTGGATTAAGCGTTGGCGAGTCCAAGATGCTGACATATGCCACAGTCGCAGAGACAGCCCCCTTTCTTCCCGCGGATAAGCCCCGCTATCTTATGGGGGTGGGGTCGCCTGAGGATCTGATGGAATGTGTTGCTCGCGGGATGGACCTGTTCGATAGCGCTCTGCCGACCCGGATTGCGCGAAATGGCTCCTTGTTCACCAATGAAGGGAGATGCAACATAAGGAATGCCGGCTTCAGGAGTTGGGATCGGGCTATCGACCAGAGCTGCGATTGCTACACTTGCCAAACCTTCAGCACTGCTTATCTGCATCACCTCTTTAAGTGCCAGGAGCTCCTTGCCTATAGATTGGCCACCATCCACAACCTGCGCTTTATCACCAGGCTGATGGAAGGGATACGACGCTCCATCCTTGAAGACGACTTCCACAGTTTCAGAGATGCTTTCCTCGCCAGCTATCAGCCCACCGATGAGGAGGTGAGAGCCGGCCAAAAGCGGAAGTGGCTGGAACGGCAGCGAAAAAGGCAGCTTTGACAGGCCCGAAGTTCTCCTTTACACCTCTTCTCCCTTCTGCTAAACTTTTCCTTAGATAGCTTCGCTTAGCGAGGTCTGGCCATGGGAAAGCGCGACTATAGATGGAGGGAAACCAAGAAGCCCAAGAAGGGGGCCAAGAAGTCAGTGAAGTCCACCATCTTGCCCATCCCGGCCACCGTCGAGGTCATCAAGAAGGGGAAGAAAGCCAAGGGCCCGGCCGAGGAAGAATAATGGCAGCTTACCAGGAGCTATACCGAACAGGTGAGCTCCAGCGCAGGGTGGAACGGGCTCTGGCTATGCTGGAGAGCTGCCATCTCTGCCCCCGAGGCTGTGGAGTCAATCGGCTAAACGGGGAGGTGGGGGAATGTCGCACTGGACGAGAGGCGGTGGTCTCCAGCTTTGGACCTCACTTTGGCGAGGAGGCACCTTTAGTCGGTCGGCGGGGCTCGGGCACTATCTTCTTCACTAACTGCAACCTGAGATGCATCTTCTGCCAGAACTACAGCATCAGCCAGTTAGGCGAGGGCTATGCGGTGAGCAAGGAAGAGTTAGCGGCGATGATGCTCTCGGTACAAAGGATGGGCTGCCACAACCTAAATCTGGTATCGCCGACACATGTCGTGTCCCCGATCCTTGAGGCCTTAGAGCTTGCTGTGGCTGGGGGGCTTTCCATCCCCCTGATCTACAACACGGGTGGTTATGACTCAGTGAAGACCCTTAAGCTTCTCGATGGCATTGTCGATATTTATATGCCTGACATGAAATACTCCGATGCCGGGACTGCCCAAGAGCTCTCCGGGATTAAGAGCTACCCTGCGGTGAACCGAGCCGCGATTAGAGAAATGCATCGCCAGGTGGGTGATCTCCAGATAGATGAATCTGGCGTTGCCACCCGGGGGCTACTGGTGCGCCATCTCGTCTTGCCACATGGACTTGCCGGGACCGCTGAGATCGTTCGCTTTTTAGCCCAGGAGGTCTCGACTGAGACCTACCTTAACGTCATGGCTCAGTATCGCCCTTGTCATAAGGCGTTTCAGGTCCCCCAGTTGGCGCGGGGCATCGCAGAGGATGAATTCACAGCAGCGGTCAAGCTCGCGCATAGCTATGGGTTGCATCGGCTTGATCATCGTGTGCCCCGCCTGTTGATGAGGCTTATTTGAAATGGCTGAATTAGCATCCTTTTTGGCTACGGTGCATGGTCGGGTGCAAGGGGTCTTTTTTCGCGACTTTGTGCAATGGCATGCCGAGGCGCTGGGGTTGGCAGGATACGTGAGGAATCTGTCCGGGAGGGTGGTTGAGGTCTATGCCGAGGGCGAGAAGGAGAAATTACTCCAGCTACTGAGGTATCTGGAGCTTGGTCCGCCCCGAGCCAGGGTAGACAAGGTGGATGTCAATTGGTCGGAATATTCCGGCAGCTTTGGTGGCTTCGAGGTTAGATATTATTAGCCTCTTCTGTGCTGTAACGGCGAAATCCATAGTAGCGATCGTCGTCCATTATCCGGTTTAGTGTTGGGATGGAAACGTCTCTGTTGTCTCCTGTGCTGAGGAGCCATTCCGCGAGCTTGGCTCTTATCTGCTCCAATTCCAGTGGCTTGTTACCATTGCTCAGCAATAGGCGAAAGATCACCTCGCGTAAGGGCAGGTTGGGGCTGAAGAAATCCTCCGCTTTAGAGCAACAGTCCCTGAAAACTGTAAAAAGCTTGGCATCCGATTTTGGGGGCGAGGCATACTTCGCCCGGCACGAAGGGCATAGCCGACTTTGGGCCAGGGTAAAAAAGGAACGCCCTTTTTCCTCATACCACTTCAGATCGATAAAGTAGCTAGGCTCGCTCTCGGTAGAATTCATAATTAGCTCTTTGCCTCCCCTCTAGCCCTCTGGATCAATCGAAGATATCCTGTGTCCACGCCGGCGGCTTGGGAGGCTTCGTAGTCTACTTCGTAGGGTTGGGCGACAAACAT
>JAUWZY010000061.1 GCA_030615045.1 Chloroflexota bacterium | reverse complement strand
GCCTGATGGCGATGATATCCGCATAGTGTCCCACTACCCTTGCCATATCAGCGATGCTCTCGCCCTTGGACAGCGAGGTCACCCCCATCTCTACCGCAGATATTACGCTACCTCCCAACCTGTGCATCGCAGCCTCAAAGGACAATCTCGTCCGCGTGCTTGGCTCAAAGAACAAGGTCGCCAGAATCTTGCCCTTACAAATGCCAGTCTGCGCATCTATTCTCTCAGACATTTCATCAGCTATGGAAAATACCGCCTCGATTTCCTCGTTTGACAGATCATCTATTGTGACCAGACTTCTATTAAGCAAACTCATTTTGCCTCCTTCGGAACCGGGGCTTTGGTTGTTACGCTTAAGTCTTCACCCTGTAAATCGATAACGACCACCTCATCGCGGCCATCGATCTCTTTGAGCCGCACTTGAACCCTCTCCTTCCTCGATGACGGCATGTTCTTGCCCACATAATCGGGTCTGATGGGCAGCTCACGATGACCGCGGTCGATGAGCACCAGAAGCTGGATGCGCTCCGGGCGCCCGAAGTCCACGATGGCGTCCATGGCCGCTCGGGTGCTACGTCCGGTGTAAAGGACATCGTCGACCAGGATCACCCTTTTGCCCTCGATGTCCGTGGGGATGTCGCTGGGTTGGAGCACCGTCTTAGCTCCCAGAGACGAGAGATCATCTCGATAGAGGCTGATATCGAGAGCGCCCACTGGGATATCCTCCTGCCCGAATTCCTTTATCGCCGCCGCTATGCGCTGGGCCAGAGGAACCCCCCTGGTGCGCAGCCCGACGAACAAAAGCCCCTTGGCACGTTTATTTTTCTCCATGACCTCATGGGCGAGGCGGGTAAGCGCTCGGGTTATCTCTTGGTCTGACATTATCTTTTTTTCAGGCATAAAAAAACCTCCGCCTTTATGGCTAGAGGATTTCACTTGATTTTAGATTTGACATTCAGTCTCTCCTTGCCAGCCTCTCCGGGCTCACTTAAAGGTTCGACCTTTCCCTCATTATAACATCTTTCCCCACCCTGTCAACAATTTTGTTGACAATGGCCTTCATGCCACCTACACTTAAAGCCAAGGAGGAAAAGCGATGAAGATCAGGCTCCCCAAAGACGATTGGCAGATCGAGCCAGGCAAAACGGCGGTTTTGGTCATTGATATACAGCGGGCATATTTCGACCCCGGCGCTCCTCGCCCGGTCGCCGGGGGCAGGGAGATAGTGCCCGGGATAAACCAGCTCACCGCCATGTGCCGCAGATTGCATATGCCTGTGATCTTTATCTGCCAGACCAGCCGCCCAGACGGCTCCGATGACGGATTGAAGCGCGATTTTCGCCCCCCGGGAGACCATGAATTGAAAACAGTAGAGGGCAAGATCGGGGTTGAATTTTATTCCGAGCTCGATGTCGCCCAGAGCGATTACGTGGTGCCCAAGATCAGATACAGCGCTTTCATCCCCGGCTCTTCAAACCTGGAGCGCTTGTTGCGTGGGTTAGGCCGAGATAGCATTATCGCTTGCGGCGCGGCCACCGATGTCTGCGTGGCCACAACCATTGCCCATGCCATGATGCTCGATTTCAAGGTCTTCCTCATCTCCGACCTCACCGCCACTTTCACCGAGGAGCGCCAGAAGGCAGCGCTAAATGTGATAGATCAACACTTCGCCAAGGTGATGACTTTCGAAGAGGTGAAGAAAGAGCTCGAGAGTCATTCATGACCGTATTTGTCATGAAATACGATCTCGGAGAGCTCTTTCCTCGATTTAACTTCAGGCTGTTCAGCGGCATAGCCCAAGGGGATCATCTCCACGACGACGATGTTCTCCGGGAGCTCGAGGATTTGGGCTGCCTTTGCAGCATCAAACCGCCCCACATGCACCGTGCCCAGCCCTAAGGAATGAGCCATCAGCACCATATTCTGGAGGGCGAGAGCGGTGTCAAACATATACCACCACTCCCCTTTATTTGTCGCCCGTTGTCCCTTCCTGGAATAACCCGATTTCCCCAGCTCGGCACAGGCTACTATCACCAGGGGCGCTTGCTCCTCGATCGCAGGCAGGGCCAGATTAGTCTCGGGGAGTGTTTCGGCAAGCCTGGCCCTGATCTCCGGGTCTCGAACCAAAATGAATCGCCAGCACTGGCTATTGCGCCAAGATGGTGCCCAGCGCGCGGCTTCAAGGATGGCGTTGAGGTCCTCGTCCTTTATCGGCGTCGGCTTATACTTGCGGACGGCTCTGCGCCCTTTTATCACCTCTAACAGCTCCATTTCCCCCTCCCTGACGCCTATCTGACCTCTTCTGCGCTTTTGCCAGCCAAAATCTTTATCACCCTGGGGAAGATATATTCCGGGGCATCACTCCTGGCGCCGCCAGGCGTGATCATGAGATACCTTGCCAATTATGGGCCAAGACTCAGTGCTGAGCATCTCGTGGCAGAAGATGCCCGTTTTCATCCCTTATATCTTCTTTACCCTGCAGAGCACGGCATTGCGTTCTGGATATCCTGTTATCGGGTCGCGGAGATCTAAATCGGTCAGGATATTGACGTTTGCCTGGGCCCAGCCATGGGGGATGCTAACAACCTGAGGCATGATATCCTCGGTGACCTTAGCCTTGATTTTTATGCTTCCTGTCTTTGTTTCCACAGCAACCATTTCACCATCTGTAATATCAAATTTCCTTGCCGTGCTGGGATGGATCTCCACCATAGGTTCAGGAGCTATGCGGCGCAAACTGACTACATTGCGTAATTGGCTATGGGTATATTGCAGCATCCTGGCTCCGGTGATCAGGATGAGCGGGTATTCCTTTGCCAGCTCAGGGGAGCTGATCGGGCTCTGGCTGGGCTCATGGTGAGTGGGCAACGGATCATGTCCATACTGCTCCAAAGTCTCGGAGTAGATCTCCACCTTCTTAGACGCTGTGCCAAAGCCGATTTTTTGGTAGGCATCATAGCCCAGGGCACCGTAAAACTCGCCCTCAGGTTTCTCCCTGAGCTGCTCAAGGCTGACCTGGCAAGGCTCCAGCAAATGGGCAACCACTTCCTCCTCCGTATTCCAGGGGAAATACTCACCATACCCCATTCTGCGCGCCAACTCGGTGAAAATCTTCCAGTCAGGCCAGCTTTCCCAAAGGGGCTCGATCACCCTCTTGCGCAGCAAGACATAGGGCAAAGTACTGGTAACCCCATAAACATAGCCAATCCCGCTCTTCTCCAGGAAGGTGCATGCCGGAAGCACAATATGGGCCAGCTCAGCGGTCTCAGTCATGAAAGGGTCTATGGCCACCACCAATTCCAGCTTCTCCAGAGCCTCCCTCACCTTCCCCACCTCGGGGAGGGTATTCAGCGGGTTCCCTCCTACTACTATTAAAGCCTTGATGGGGTATGGTTTCTCGGTGAGCACTACCTCGGGGAAAAGCATCGCCTGACCATAGGGTGAGACCCTCTTCCCCAGCTTATGGAACAGAGGGTATTCCTCGGCACCTATTGGGATCTCCACCTCAGGGACTCTGAGGTCGCTGAGCCGGATGAAGGGCACGGTCACCCAGCCACCGTGGACGTCTATATTCCCGGTCACCGCCTGTAAGATGGCGAGTATACGGTTATTCTGGAGCCCGTTTATCTGCATATCGAGTGAGCAGATGCCCTGGACGATAGACGCTGGCTTGGCGGTGGCATATATGCGCGCCGCATTTTTGATCTCAGACGCCGGGACCTCGGTTATCTCCTCCACCTTTTCCGGTGGATAGTGCTTGACATGCTCCCTGAGTTTATCGAAGCCAACGGTATATTTGTCCACAAATTCGCTATCATAGAGATCCTCTGCTATGATAACGTTTAGCATCGCCAGCGCCAGGGCGCAATCGGTACCCGGCCTGATTTGGAGATGTAGCCCATATTTAGCCAAGTGGATGCGCCTGGGATCGATGACGATGAGCTTGGCCCCGTTGGCTACAGCTTCACGAATGTGCTCGCCTACCATCCACCGCGAGTTATCGGGGTTATGCCCCCAGAGGATAATGCAGCGCGACTTTTCCCTTTCCGGCTCCTCGGCGATATAGCGGCCGAATGTCATCTGGCGCGCCAAAATGCGGGAACGGAAGCAATTGCTCTCCACAGAGATGAAGTTAGGGGTGCCATAAACGCCACGAAACCTCTGGGTAAAGGCGGCCAGCTCTATATTCTCCACCCCGATCGAACCACAATAGGTGGCCAAGGCGTGTGCCCCGTATTTCTGCTTGATCTCGGTTAATTTACTGCCTATGGTATCCAGAGCCTGATCCCAGGAGATCCGCTTCCATGCTCCATTCTCCCTTTTCATCGGGTATTTAAGCCGGTCCGGGGAATACACATATTCCACCAGATGCTCGCCTCGGGGGCACAAACCGCCTCGACTCAGAGGGTGCTCAGCCATGCCCTCAACCTTGACCAGTTTGCCATCCTCAACGTGGGCATTTACGCCACAGCCCCAGACGCACAATATGCAATCTGTTTTGACCACCTGACTGCTATCTGGCATGATAACTCCTTTGTTGACAAAGACTAAACAAGATTTTAATATAGGGCTTGTTTTGTGTCAAATTTGTCCCAGGATATTGACAAAGTTGACGAAAATGCTATAATATATATAGCCTGTTATTCAGGAAAGGTACCTTAACAACTGGATAGTGGAAGGAAGAATGGCGAGTTTGATCCTAGCTCAGGATAAACGCTAGCGGTGTGCTTAATGCATGCAAGTCGTACGGGGATGGGGCTTCGGCTCCATTTCAGTGGCAGACGGGTGAGTAACGCGTAAGCAACCTACTCTCAAGCGGGGAATAACCCTTCGAAAGAAGGGCTAATACCGCATGAAGTGTCCGGGTAAGGCCAGGGCACTAAAGCCTTTGGCGCTTGAGGCTGGGCTTGCGCTCTATCAGGTAGTTGGTGGGGTAATGGCCTACCAAGCCGATGACGGATAGCTGGTCTGAGAGGACGGCCAGCCACACTGGGACTGAGACACGGCCCAGACTCCTACGGGAGGCAGCAGCAGGGAATATTGCGCAATGGGCGAAAGCCTGACGCAGCAATACCGCGTGGGGGAAGAAGGCTCTCGGGTTGTAAACCCCTTTTCTCGGGGAAGAATGATGACGGTACCCGAGGAATAAGCCTTGGCTAACTACGTGCCAGCAGCCGCGGTAAAACGTAGGAGGCGAGCGTTATCCGGATTTATTGGGCGTAAAGGGCGTGTAGGCGGCCTGGAAAGTCCGTTGTGAAATCTCCGCACTCAATGTGGAGGGGACAGGGGAAACTTCCGGGCTTGAGGGCAGCAGAGGAAGGTGGAATTCCCGGTGTAGCGGTGAAATGTGTAGATATCGGGAGGAACACCAGTGACGAAGGCGACCTTCTGGGCTGCTTCTGACGCTGAGGCGCGAAAGCGTGGGTAGCAAACAGAATTAGATACCCTGGTAGTCCACGTCGCAACCGTTGGA
>JAUWZY010000049.1 GCA_030615045.1 Chloroflexota bacterium | reverse complement strand
GGCCAGTTACCTCCCTGGGCACTCGCATCCGCGTGGAAAGCCCGAATAGCTCTTGAGCTAAGGCCTCAATACCGGGCAGGTTCGCAGTGCCGCCGGTTAGGATCAAGCCAGCAGGGGCTGTGATTTCATATTCATGGCTTGATATCTCGGCAAAGATCAGATGGAATATCTCCTCAACCCGGGCGTTGATAATTTCATGGAACTCTCGACCGGAGACTGTATAGCCATCTCCGAGGCTGATTGTTCCCTCCGCCTCATAACCTGGGGTCACATTGCCAAACTTTATTTTTGCCTCCTCAGCTAATTGGAATAGCACTTCTAAGCCAATGGAGAGATCCCTGGTCACCTGATAGCCACCTATGGGCAGGGCAGCAGAATGCCAAACACTCCCTTGCTTGAACAGCGCGATGTCTGCGGTTCCACCACCGATATCGGCCAAGAAGACACCGAACTCCTTCTCCTCCTCAGTTAGTACCGCCTCGCCGGCAGCCACTGCCCCCGGGATCAGGTCCTCAACCTCCACCCCAGCGCCGCGGACGCAGTCGATCAGATTGCGGATGGCAGTCGCCGAACCAGTAACTAAATGGGTATCGACTTCAAGCCTAAAGCCATGCATCCCTGCTGGATCTTTAACTTCGACTTGACCATCGAGGATATAGTAGCGGGGGATAATGCGCACCAGATTCCTATCGCTGGGGATGGTGATACTGGTGCTTTCAGCAACCGCTTTTCTGACATCTCCGGGAGAAACCCGGCGACTGGGCCGGAAGATACCTACCGTCCCCCGATTGTTGACGGAACGAAGGTGCCTGCCGGTTATGCTGACAAAGGCCGATTTCATCTCGATGCCACTGGTGCTTTGAGCCATCCTTACCGATTCTTGAACTGACCTCCTCGCCGCATCGATGTCGACGACACCCCCCCTCTGCATCCCTTTGCTGGGAACGACACCAACTCCCAAAATCCGCATCATGCCAGCTTCGTCAATCTCGGCGATGATACTACAGACCTTGCTCGTGCCTACGTCTATAACCTGGAAGTTCTTCGGCATTTGTCCCTCCTTGGGCATTATATCAATTTCCCGGTTTCAATTTCTACTCCGGGGGCTGCGACTTCTTGGGTTGGCTCGAACCTCATCCAGAGAGGGTCTGATCGCTTTCTTGGTTATCAGCTTTAAGGTAGGGCTATGGCCGCAGACACATACCGCTGTGCCTGGAGGGTAGATGCAGTCCTGAGCTTCTCGGCGCAGAAAGTCCTTGACCAGGCGGTCCTCCATTGAGTGAAAGCTAATAACCACCAGCCGGCCACCGAGGTCGAGAATGGCCACCGCTTGCTCCAATGCTAACTCTAAACTCTGTAGCCCCTCGTTTACTGCGGTACGCAATGCCTGAAATATCCTCGTTGCCGTATGAATTTTGTGCCGCATTCTAATCATCCGCTCCACCACCTGGACAAGCTCTCCGGTGCTCCCTATGGGGTAGCTTTGCACATTTGTCCAAATCGTTCAGTTGACAAAGCCGCCCTCTATCGGGTATCTTGTGAATCAAAGTAAACGGAGGAGGGTGAAAGGGGATGGATGCCTATTGCTTCAAATGCCGTGCAAAAAGAGAGATCAAGAACCCGAAAAAGGTGACGCTGAAGAACGGTAAGCCAGCGACTCAAGGTGTTTGTGCTGTCTGCGGGACCAAGGTATTTCGCATAGGCAAGAGCTAGCAAGACATGACCATCGGCTCCAAGTAGGAGAACACTGAGGCGGCTCTGAAGACAAGGCCGGGGTGGATATGGCACAAAAAGGTTGGCACTCCCGCAAGCAGGATTGTTGAGCTCTGTGAGCTATGCCCTGACGCCCCAGGCTTTTTCAACCTCTGACCTGGCACTTGGGCCCGTGCTCCACCATCCCGGCGGGGATATTATACCAGATCCAAGCGCTGATAGGTACGGCCCCGGGAGCGGTAACATTACGATGTTTTGTTCACCAAGAGGATCACGACCATGAAGTGGGTCGGGACATCCAATAGCTATGGGACAGGTTGCTCTATCTTACACAAATTGGCTTCTTGTTGGGTATGAATCTAGCTCGGCTCAAGCGGAGGTTCTTGACCTTCACTATCCAGAGTACTCGCAAAGACTATGGTTTTTTGCGATTTGCTCTCCCGCTCTAAGAGCTGAATTTGCCTCTCATCATCTCATCGAATATGGTCACGGCCTGTTCTGCGAATTCTCGGTCATTGATATGCATATCGAGTTCAACGACCTTGACCTTAGGCCCTATATGTTTCTTCAGCGCCTCAATGAATACCTTCCGCCCCTCCGGGTTATAAAACACGCGCCCCTGTTTATCCCATTCGGAGAAACCTCGGGTCGGGATCAGCATCGCCGTCGGCCCGGTCATCTCATTGAGCTTTTGGGCCATCCTCACCCCAGCTGCAGCCATCTCCTCTTCGCTCGCTTTAATACATATAGCCATTGCGCCATGGAGATAGATCTCTCTGTTTTCGAACCTCTGGGGAAGCGGGCCGAGCGCTTGCGACCAGCTGATGACCTCGGCAAGCCCGGGGGAGAAGACTTGAGGGATTCCCCTTTTTATTCGCGCCTCAAACCTCATCGGCCCAAGTCTAGGTGCCCCGCCACATAATTCATTGATGAACAGATAACCGGCCACGAAATCCAAGGTTCCTCTCATTAAGCCTTGGTCGACAAGTTCCTCTGAGGCATTTTCCGTAGCCTCGAATACAATGACGTCATACCCCTTTTGCTCTAAAAGCGGCTTGGCCCATAACGCCTGCTTGCATACCACGGTGCCAAAGGTGATGATGTCGATCAGAGGTCTCTGAGATGGCCCTGTCTTTTCATGCGTCTCAACCATCCCGGCAATGGCCCCGGACGCATTCTGCAGTATGGTTTTCGTTATATTATCGACGCCCCATAAATCGGCCACTGTTGGCATTATGGTCATGTCCTTGATCCTCAGCTCAGGATCTAAGAGGGGAGAGAAAGGGGCAAGGCCTATCACAGACACCATGAGCTTTGGCAGCCAAAGCGGCAACCTTTTCATTGCCGCCATCCCCAGTGTTGTCCCTATTATGCCACCGATAGCGATTATGCCATCCAGTTTACCTTCAGCGTATAGTCGCTGAGCTATCTCCGAGCACCCTTTTGCCATCACCTCTATTGGCTTCGCAGCCTCCCCGAGGGCAAGCAACTCCTTCAGGCTTTCTCCAGCAGCCTCTGCTACCTGTTCGCGGGTGATGTCGGGCTGAAATAGGGGCTCTCCCAAAATGCCACCATCGATCACTACTGTCTTGTGTCCCCTTCTTTCTATCAACTCCTTAACATATCTGAGCTCTTCTCCTTTGGTATCCAGGGTGCCAACGATGACTATGGTCTTAGCTATTTCTACTCCCTCCTCGCTAGCAGCTTGGCTGAGTAATCCGAAATCTCTCAAATTTTGGAGCTAACCACCAAGGGTTATGTGTATTCCGCCTCGCCTCCGCAAGGCATATCTCCGACGTTGGCGCAATTGCTCGCAGAGCCAAGTATACTTCTATTATAACTATCGCAGCTTTTTAAGGGTAGGGTATATTTACGTGCCAACACCTAATGAAAGCCAAATAAAGCCAAGTGTATGTCTTCAGCGAAAGTGGGACACATTTGTGACATGAGTTAATGGACGCTCCGGGGCTTGCTCCTGCTCTCTTGACTTTGACGCTTTTCCCATCGTGACGCTGACGTCTAGATTTCCCGCTACGAGTCTGTGGTCTGGTGTGGTCAGCCGTATCTGGTCAATCTCGGAGCTAAGTATTTTAAGTCCGCGGCGTCTGCCATTTCGCCACCCCGGCGAAAAAGAGGCGGCGGGCGGATTCGAACCGCCGCATAAGGGTTTTGCAGACCCTCGCCTTAACCTCTTGGCTACGCCGCCATGAGCGGAAGATGGGATTCGGACCCACGACCTCCTCCTTGGCAAGGAGGCGTTCTACCACTGAACTACTTCCGCCTAAACCTATTTAGTTTTCTGGTGCCGAGGAGGAGATTTGAACTCCTACGGGCAATGCCCACCACCCCCTCAAGATGGCGCGTCTACCGATTCCGCCACCTCGGCATGGCAGGAGTGGGAGGACTCGAACCCCCGACCTGCGGTTTTGGAGACCGCTGCTCTCCCTGACTGAGCTACACTCCTCTAACTTTTTATGGTACCCCTGGGGCGACTCGAACGCCCGACCAACGGTTTAGGAAACCGCTGCTCTCTCCTCTGAGCTACAGGGGCTGGTGGAGATAGGGGGATTCGAACCCCCGACCTTTGCGATGCGAACGCAACGCTCTCCCAGCTGAGCTATATCCCCGTAGCCGAATGGTAGCAAAAACAGGGGAGCTATGTCAAGTAAGCCCCTGACGCAGCACCGAAAACAAAGGTTGGCATAATTCCTTAAGTGAAGGCGGACTCTGGCCGGTTAGATTGCCATGAAGCGGGGTGATGGAGATCATGCCCCTTCTCACCGCCCAGACATCGGTCCCCTGTTTCTCGCTCTCCTGTGGCCTATCTCGAACGATCCGGTAATACCCTCTTTTGGCTCTGTCGGCGTGCTCCCATTTAATGTTCTCCTTAAAACCTCGCTGACCGAGCCTTGTGACCTCGATTCCATTGATCTCCTCGATAGGTAAACTGGGCAGGTTTACATTCAAAAGGAGACCTTCAGGCAAAACCTTATCCGAGAGTCTTTGCGCCAGCAGTGCGCCCAATTTGGCGGCAACGTCGAATCGAGCTTCTGTCCGGTACAACACTGAGATGGCAATGGCAGGGAGCCCGTGAAAGTAACCCTGAAGGGCAGCGCCCACTGTCCCTGAGATGAGTATATCGTAGCCCAAATTTGCTCCCCGGTTGATCCCGGAGACGACCAGGTCTATCTCGTCTTTGGCCACCAATCCCAAGGCGAGGAGCACACTATCAGCCGGAGTGCCTTTGATGGCATAGGTCTCGATGCCGGGGATAGCGGGCTTCGCCTTAGTCAGTCGCACCGGCTGAATTAGGCTGACTGCTGTCCCAGCTCCAGTCTGGTCCTGCTCCGGCGCCACCACCAGGATATCGCTGATTTGCCTCAGCTCTTGAACCAGAGCCCAAAGCCCGGGTGCAGAGATGCCGTCGTCATTGGTCACCAGGATTCTCATTCGGTCTCCTTACTTCGGTCTCGCTGCTGAAGTCTACCACAAGAGGGGTGAGGGCGGCAACGCTTTTTTGACTGGGGCGTCGGTGGCTTAAAGTGCCTCTGAGGATGGTAATACGATGTTGTCGATGAGCCTGGTCTTTCCAATCCTGACCGCCAAGGAGACCAAGGCCAGGCGGCTGATTTCCGCCAGCTCCTCCAGGGACTCGGCATCGGCAACGCTTATATAGTCGATTTGGGCTAAAGGTTCGCTCCCAATTAAAGCTGCTATCTTTTGCCTGATTTTGTGGGCATCGCGCTCACCTTCAGACCAGAGCTGGCTGGCCAAACCGAGCGCTTGCCACAGAACAAGGGCTGCCTGGCGCTCCCTGGGGCTGAGATAGGTATTGCGGCTGCTCATAGCCAATCCGTCAGGCTCTCGCACCGTGGGCACGGCGACAATCTCAAGATTCATGTTGAGGTCGGAAACCATGCGCTTGATCACTATCAGCTGCTGAGCGTCCTTCTGTCCGAAGTAGACTCTGGTGGGCTCGACGATGTTGAATAGCTTGGCGACCACAGTGGCTACACCGCGGAAGTGATGGGGGCGAGAGGCACCCTCTAACCGCTCTGTGATCTGCTGCACATCGACCCAAGTGCCAAAGTGGGCAGGATACATCTCCTCCGCTGGGGGCGTGAAGGCGACGCCGACTTTCTCTCTGTCCAGCAAGGTGAGGTCGCGCTCTGGATCTCGGGGATAGGCTTCGAAGTCCTCTCCAGCGCCGAACTGGGTTGGGTTGACGAAGATGCTGACCACCACGGTTTCATTTTCGGAGCGGGCGCGGCGAACCAGCGCCAGATGACCTTCGTGGAGATAGCCCATTGTGGGCACAAATCCCACCGCGCCCGTAAGTCCTCGCCTCACTGCCCTCATCTCGGCAACGCTGTTTACAACTTTCATGTCAGGGGTTTGAGCGGGCCAAATCGGCGATGATGGCCTCATCCATGGGATAGCTCTCTTTGGCTGTGGGGAAGGTCCCAGCTTGAACCTCAGCGATGTAGCTCAAGGCGGCCTTTTTAATGATATCGCTTAACTTAGCATACTGCTTGGCATGCTTGGGGACGAAATCGGTATATAGGCCCAAGAGGTCGCTGATCACCTGGACTTGACCATCACAATCTTTTCCCGACCCGATGCCGATGGTGGGCACGCTGAGCTTCTCCGTGATCAGCTTAGATAGCGGAGCAGGGACTAATTCCAGGACGAGGGCAAAGACCCCAGCTTCCTCTAAGGCCCTGGCATCGCGAAGCAGGCGCGCCGCCTCTTCCGGGGTCTTTCCCATCACCCTATAGCCCCCAATTTGATGCACTGACTGCGGGGTGAGCCCAATATGCCCCATCACCGGGATGCCGCAGGAGGTGATGCGGCTGATGGTTTCAGCCATGACCTCCCCTCCTTCGAGCTTGACTGCCTGGGCCCCGCCCTCTTGGATGAATCGAGCGGCATTACGCAGCGCTTCTGAGATAGTGGCGTGATAGGTCATGAA
>JAUWZY010000106.1 GCA_030615045.1 Chloroflexota bacterium | reverse complement strand
GTCTAATTGCCGTGGACTACAAGCCCCTGCCCGTGATCCTGGACCCGATAGAATCGATGAAGGAAGGGGCGGTCGCGATTCACGACCATGTGGAGCGAAATTGCTATAAAGCTGCCTTTGAGTTCGGAAATCCGGACGAGGGCTTTAGCAACTCCGACCTTGTCCGCGAAAGTAGAATCGTAACCTCGAAGATCTCCCATTCCCAGATGGAGCCCTATGGCGCTTTGGCCAGCTATGACCACGTATCAGGAAAGCTCGATATGTGGATACCCAACCAATCACCCTTCGTCAAGCGGCGAGCGCTATCCCACGCGCTGGGAATGCGCCTGGGCAAGATAAGGATCCATCACTGCAATATTGGTGGCGCCTTTGGCGGCAGAAGCGATGTTCAGTCTGCCGAATTCATCGTCGCACTCCTCGCCATTAAATCACGGCGACCGGTGCGGATCACCTACACCCGAGAGGAGAACATGGTGGCCACCCGCCAGAAGCACCCCATGATATTAGAGCTGAAAATCGGCGTCAAAAGGGATGGCACCATAATGGCCCGAAGTATGAAGGTCATTGAAGATGGCGGTGCCTATGCCAGTAGCGGCCTGGTGGCGATCAATATCCCCTGGGTTATGTCAGAGCACGTATATCGCACCCCCAACCTGAAGTATGAGGGGTATTTAGCGTATACCAATAAAACCCCTTGCTCTATGATGCGACTGCAACCACAAGAGGTGCACTTCGCCGAGGATTCCCTGATGGATAGGATAGCCGAGGAGCTGGGAATAGATCCGGTGGAGATCAGGCTCAAGAATGCGATAAAGCCAGGGGAAGTGCTTCCCAGCAAGTCGGTGGTCACAAGCTGTGCCTTCAGCGAGACCATTGAGAAGGCTGTTGCCGAATCAGGCTATAGGGGGAAGAGAGGGAAGCTGGGGCCCGGCCGTGGGATCGGCATCGGCTGCTCCGGCGGCATAGCTGGCTTCAACTTAGGTATTCGAGCTGTTTCCTCTGCCTTCATCAAGTTCGATGAGGATGGTGGCTGTAGCCTGATCACTGGCTTGGTAGATAACGGGCAGGGTAATGAAAGCATGGTAGTCCAGGTCGCCGCTGAGGAATTGGGCATTCCCATGGAGGACATTCAGCTGGTCAACGGCGATACAGAACTCACCCCCCAGGACCCGGGAACCTACCCCATGACTGCCTGTCTCGTCTCGGCAGAAGCGGTCCGGCTCGCCGCCGCCGATGCCCGGCGTCAGATTCTAAAGGTAGCCTCAGAAAGGATGAATGTGGACCCTAAAGAGCTGGATATCAGGGACCGCAGAGTGTATGTCAAGAAAAATCCGGAAAAAACGATGCCCGTTGACAGTGCCGTCAGGCTATCCTTCTTGAAGGGGACACCGATTTCGGGCCGGGGGGAGAGCGTGCTCAAAGCTCACAGTGAGAAGGGCTGGTCTTACTGGGGAGAGCTGAAATTCGAGGGCCAGCAGGGAGGCGCTTATACCTTCGGCACGGTGATCGCCGAGGTTGAGGTAGATAGGGAAACGGGGCGAGTCAAGGTAACCGATATGTGGGTGGCTACTGATTGTGGCTTCGCCATAAACCCGACGGCTGTGGAGGGGCAGTGGCAGGGCGGGACAGCCCAGTGCTTGGGGCTCATCCTCTATGAAAAGCATCAGTGGGATGAGCAGG
>JAUWZY010000065.1 GCA_030615045.1 Chloroflexota bacterium | reverse complement strand
ATTTAGCAAACTCTCCACACTGCGAAGCTGCCTTAAAGGCCTTTGAGCCGCTTGTCAGTCGCTTGCCAGAAGGCGGGACTGGTTTGACAGAGGTTAGAGACGAAGTCATAAAGCTCGAAGGGCAGCTCACCTTGACAACGGGAGATGGATATGTTAAGATAACCCAAGCCGAAACGATGTATGGGCGGACGGGTCATGAACTGTCTGGGGTACAAATAGAATTATCTCTTCCAGAAAGAGGATAGTCATGGAAAGACACATTCATATTACCGAACTCCACTCCCTTTGTATTATGCGGTGGAGGGGTGAAAAGGCATACGAGAAGCTACAGGGGTATCTTCAGGAAGGGCTCGTCGAAGTTGACCTAGATGGGGTCGAATTACTGTCCATGTCATTTCTTGATGGATTGGTTTCTAAGCTTATTGCATTTCACCTCGCGGATAAGGTTACGTTCCGAGTAAGTGATCCGACGGTGAGAGACAAGTTAGCACGAATTGCTGGAATTCGCTCTGCTACCCTGTTTTATCGATCAGGCGATCAGGATACTCGCCAAGTGCTTCCTAAAGCCGAAATGCTATACAAGGCCACTTTTGTGGCGAGCAAGATTCCTGCGCTAGAGATTTAGTTTGATGCATTTTCGCTCTGCAAACCCCTTAGCGTTTGCTGCTCATATTAAACTTCAGCTAACTTTCCCGCCTGCATAACCCAAACACCCAATAAGCAACTCAGGGTTTCACCAGGAGGTGTTGTAACATGGCTCGAGAAGTGAAAAATGCTGTATGTGAATGGTGTCACGCCAAATGCCGGATCCTGGTCCACAGCGAGAATGGCCGGCTGGTCAAGGTGGAGCCGGATCGCTCCTATCCACTGTGGAATAAGATTGCCCCCCCTGTGGTCGCCTGCCTGAGATTGCGGGGGATCAAGGAGTTTATGCAGCACCCGGGTCGGGTCCGCTTCCCACTGAAGAGAGCCGGGGAAAGAGGAGAGGGTAAGTGGCAAACGATATCCTGGGAGCAGGCCCTTGACGAGATCGCCGAGAGGTTAAGCCAGTTGAAGGAGAAATACGGAGCGGAGACGCTGGCAGCACAGTGCGGCACACAGCGGACCATGGAGTGGGTCATCGGTCGCTTCTTCAATGTCTTTGGCAGCCCCAATTATATGGGGGCCAACAGTATCTGCCATAACCCTTGCATTAACCCCGGCGCAGCGCTGCTGGGCTGGCCGCCCCGTCACCGGACACAGCTCTACATTGAAAGTGGACCTGGAGGTCGGCCGAAGACCGGATGCGTCCTCCTTCTGGGGATCAACCCCCGGCACTCCAGACTGCGAATGTGGCCGTCCCTGCGCGATGCCAAAAAGTTTGGAGTCAAGCTCATCGTGGTGGACCCGAGGAGGACGGAGACAGCGGAGCTGGCCGACATCTGGCTTCAGCTCAGGCCAGGCACCGACGCCGCATTGCTCATGGCGATGATAAACGTGATCATCGAGGAGGGGCTGTACCACAAGGAATTCGTGGAGAACTGGTGCCATGGCCTCGCCGAGCTCAGGGAGAGGGCAAGAGAGTATCCCCCGGAAAAGATGGCCGAGGTCACCTGGCTCCCGGCGGAGCAGATCAGGGAAGCCGCCAGGATGTATGCCCAGAATAGGCCAGCGATGACCACAAACGGCATGGGGACAGAGCACCTGAGCACTTCCATCGAGGCCATCCACGCCAAATTCATCTTGAGCATGCTCACCGGGAGCATTGATGTCGATGGTGGCGATTATATGACCGGGCCTGCTCGCTGCCACATCGAGTCTGAACTCGATCTCAGCGAGAAGCTATCTCAGGAGCAGAAGAAGAAGCAAATAGGCATCGACCGCTTCAGATTGATTGCCTGGCCGGGGCGTGATGCCATCATGCCCCATGTGCTCAGGGTGTGGGGCAAACAATTCTCGGTGGCACGCGGCTCGGCATCAGCTCACGCCCCCAGCGTCTACCGGGCTATAATCACTGGCGAGCCCTACCCGGTCAAGGCGCTGATACATCTGGCCAGCAACGCCATGATTACGGGGGGCAACGTCAAGCTCATTTACAAGGCGTTGAAGAGTGTGGAGTTCCATGTGGTTCTGGACCACTGGCTGACCCCCTCTGCTGAGCTTGCCGACTATGTGCTTCCAGTCACGCCGTGGATGGAAAGGCCCTACCTCGGCACCTTGATGGCTACGGACAACACGATAAGAGGTGGCGAGAAGGCACTGCCATCGGCGATACCCGGGGAGTATGACCATAGAACCGGCTATGACATCATGCGCGGCCTCAGCCTCAAGCTGGGTCTGGGGGAGTACTGGCCCTGGGAGGACCTGGAACAGGTCTTCGACTGGCAACTGGAGCCCCTGGGCATCACCTTCAAGGAATTCATGGCCCAGGGAGGGTATGAAGACCCGCCAAAGAAGTTTAAGAAGTATGAGCAGATCGGCTTCGGCACGCCTACGGGGAAGGCCGAGCTATACTCGACTATCTTTGAGCAGCTGGGATATGACCCATTGCCCTACTATGAGGAATCTCATGAAAACCCGCTGAGCAAGCCGGAGCTGGCCAAGGAGTATCCGCTGATGCTGATTACCGGCGGCAGAATCCAGCCCTATTTCCACTCCGAGTTTCGCCAAATTGATTCCATAAGGCGCAAGCGCCCCCATCCTGTGGTGCAAATCAACCCGGAAACGGCAGCCAAGTCGGGGATAAAGAGCGGTGACTGGGTCTGGATTGAGTCGCCACGGGGCAAAATCAGGATGAAATGCGAGCTGTTCGCGGGCATAGACCCCGGGGTGGTGCACGCTGAGCATGGCTGGTGGTTTCCCGAGCTTCCCGGAGAGGAGCCCTGGCTGCATGGTGTCTGGGAGTCCAATGTAAATGTGCTCACCGATGACGACCCCGCTGTGTGCAATAAGCTCGGCGGAGGCTGGCCGCTGAAAACGGCGCTGTGTAAGATTTACCCGTGCCAGGTCTATTGATCTCGGCCATGCCAATCTGCACAGCGAATCGAACAAAAAACTCGTTGCATCCTTGCCGGAGGTGACTGATGTCCGGGGATTTGAGAGCCTTTGTCAAGCGGTTAGAGAAGTCTGGGGAATTGGTTCGTGTCAGCGATGAACTATCTACGCAGCACGAGATAGCAGCGGCGATAAAGTATGTAGCGCAGGATGAAGGGAAGGCTGTGCTCTTTGAAAGAGCCAAAGATTACCATGTCCCCATTGTCGCCAATCTCCTCGGCAGCCGAGAGCGCGTAGCTATGGCATTTGATGTCACAGAGCGTGACCTCGACGAGACATACCTGGCTCGGGCGCAAAACCGTATCAAGCCAGTCGTGGTCACTTCAGCCCCGGTTCAAGAGGTGGTGATAGATAGCGGGATTGATATTTGCCGCACTTTGCCGGTGCTAACCCACCATGAACAGGATGCCGGACCTTATATGACTTCGGCGATCACCATAGCTAAAGACCCGGAAACTGGGATTCGCGGGATGGGGTTGCATCGGATCCAGGTCAAGGATAAGGACACCATTGGCATCTTCCTGGCCACACCACCGTTGTCCCATTTCCTGACCAAAGCGGAGCAACAAGGCAAACCATTGCCCATTGCGGTGGCTTCGGGAGTTGCCCCGCTGACTTTCTGCGCCGCTATCTTCTTTGCCCCTCAAGGCGTCGACAAGTTTGAGATTGCAGGTGGCTTCGCCCAAGAACCTATAGAATTGGTGAAATGCCGCTCAGTGGATATCGAGGCCCCCGCTGATGCCGAGTTCGTATTAGAGGGCTATATCATCCCTCAGCAGCGGGACAAGGAAGGCCCCTTTGGCGAATCAACAGGCTACTACTTCACCTACGATAACCCCGTGGCTAAGATAAAGGCGATTAGCCATCGCGCAAACCCCTTATACCATGCTTTGCTGCCCTTTAGCGGCGAGGAGACAGTGTTAACTTCCTTCATGCTGGGCTCTTACACCCTGCGCCAGGTTCAAAGGGAGTTGCCCCAGGTGCGACGAATGCATATTCAACTCGTGGGCGAGATCGTCATTGCCCAAATCGATAAGAAAAGCGACGAAGATGGGGCCAAGGTCATCGACTACCTTCTATCTAATCCATTCGCCAAAATAGTGGTGGTCACGGATGGAGACGTGAATATATCCGACCTGGATGAGGTTGCCTGGGCAGTTGCTACCCGCGTTCACTTCGACAGAGATGTGACTATCAAGTCGGATTTGCCGGGGTTGATGATCGACCCATCTACCAGCGGCGGTGAAAAAACTCCTGATCTATCACAGCTGACCACAAGGACAGCTAAGATAGGCATCGATGCTACCAAGCCCCTCTCGGAGCTAAAAAAGTTTGAGCGGATCGATGTTCCGCAACGGGTGAAACAGAAAATATGGAAGATAATGGAAAAGAGATAAAAGGTCTGCCGTTCGATTTCTGAGAATATCCCTTGCCGCTCAAGCAAAGAAGATCGCAGCCACTCATATCGGCCTTGAGATTGCTTCTTTAGATACGAGAACTCAACCGAGTTCGATATCCCTGACCACACGGCAAGCTATGGCCCTCATCAGAGGAACGCCAGTATGTGGATCTCGCATCTCTAAGTCGTCGCTGGTGAGCAGATTTTGATTACCCATTCGCCACCAGCCATGAGTGACGGAAACCACCTCAGGGTGCATGTCTTCGGTGGCAACAGCTTTCATCCGCGCCGTCCCAAAAGGCGTTTCAATGATCATCCAGTCGCCGTCGCTGACCCTCAGCTTTTTGGCAGTCTCGGTATTTAGCTCCGCAAAGGGCTCAGGGATCTTCTCCTTCAGGGTGGGAACTCCACGAAGCATGGATGCATTGTACTCCAACATCCTTGTCCCCGTGATCAACCACAGAGGATATCTCTTGCCCAGCTCAGGGCGGCGTGGGCTCATCACCGGCTCAACGTAGCTGGGCAGTGGATCGCCACCCAGTTCCTTCAACCGCTCCGAATAAATCTCGATCTTGCCTGA
>JAUWZY010000081.1 GCA_030615045.1 Chloroflexota bacterium | reverse complement strand
GCGGGATAAGGTGCTGCTCTTAGGCATTGGCGCCCTGCTCACCGCCTGTGCGGTTTGCATTGCCGGGCTCATCGGGTTTGTCGGGCTGGTAATACCGCACATCATACGCCTTGCCTTCGGTCCCGATAATCGACTTTTGCTTCCCGCTTCCGCCTTGGCCGGGGCATCATTTTTGGTGCTCGCTCACCTCTTAGCTCGCACTATTCTGGCACCTACGGTGCTCAAGCTTGGAATCCTGACCGCGCTCATCGGTGGACCTGTATTCCTCTACCTTTTGATACGCTACCGAAAGGAGTACGCGTTCTGAAGATGAGCGGGCTCATTATGAAGGACATCTCCTTCTCCTATCTCGATGGCTTCTGCCTGCACCAATTGAGCTTGATGGTTGAAAAAGGGGAGATGGTGGCGGTTCTTGGTCCCAATGGCTCAGGCAAGACCACCCTCATCAAGCTCGCCGCCGGGGTGCTGACGCCGGAGCGAGGTGAGGTGCTGCTGGGGGAGGCAAGGATGAGAAAGCTATCTCGAAGGCAGATCGCGCAGAGAGTTGCCGTGGTGCCTCAATACCTCAACATCCCCTTCGCCTTCACCGTAGCCGAGGTCGTGATGCTGGGGCGAACCCCATTCATCAAGGCCCTCTCGGGAGA
Source organism: Chloroflexota bacterium (assembly GCA_030615045.1). Lineage (GTDB taxonomy): Bacteria > Chloroflexota > Dehalococcoidia > SZUA-161 > JAUWZY01 > JAUWZY01. Next base: position 3,276 of record JAUWZY010000081.1, on the reverse strand, counting down.
GGGTGAGAACGACCACAGTATAGCAAGGCGCGCTATGGAGCTCACCGGCATGGAGCAGTTCTCCAGGCGCACCTTTAATGAGCTCAGCGGAGGGGAACGGCAGAAGTCCATTCTGGCTATGGCCTTGGCCCAGGAACCAAAGCTCCTCCTCTTGGATGAGCCCACAGCTCACCTTGATATCAATCATCAGGTGGAGATTTTGGAGCTGATCAAGGGGCTCAATCGAGAACAGGGGATCACTGTTCTCGGCGCCATGCACGACCTCAACTTGGCAGCCCTTTATTTCGACCGCTTAGTCCTGCTCAAGGAGGGCGCTATCTTCGCCCAGGGCCCCCCGGCCACGGTTTTGACTGCAAAGACCATCTACGATGTCTTCGGCGCTACGGTGCATATCGAACAGCACCCCTCAGCCGAGGTGCCCCATATCGTCATCCTGCCCAAGAAAAGCAACCTCCGATAGACAGCTCAGGGCACTCAGGTTATAATTATTACCTGTGTGAGGCTTGACTATGGCTAAGATCGAGCTGCCAAGGGAGGTCGAATTCGGCGGGCTCAGCGTGGACCGCGTTATCGAGAGCAGGAGGTCGGAGCGCGATTTCAAGGATATGCCCCTGTCTTTGCTCGAGCTATCACGGCTTCTTCACTATGCCTATGGCATCACCGAGAAGCGAGAGCAGCTCCGGGCCGCTCCATCAGCGGGAGCCCTTTATCCTATCGAGATCTACCCTGTGGCAAACAACGTCCAGGGGCTGGCCCGGGGGATTTATCGCTACTTTGTTGCTGACCATTCCTTAGCACTGGTTCGTGAAGGTGATTTCCGGCACCAGATGATGCGTCATGCCCTGGGAGAGGAGATGATGGGGCGAGCCAGCGTCGTGCTGGTGCTGAGCGCCATCTTCGAGCGCAGCGCGTGGAGGTATCGGGAGCGAGCTTATCGCTATATCCTTTTGGAGGCAGGACATATCAGTCAGAACATTTATCTGGTGGCCACAGCGTTGGGGCTTGGCACCTGTGCCGTGGGCGCCTTCGATGACCAAGGATATAACAAGATAATAAGGGTTGATGGCAAGATGGAGAGCGTGATCTATCTTATGCCAGTGGGCAAGATATAAAGGAGGGGCTATGACTGAGACTAAAGTGCTGATCAGCGAACAACAGGTGATGGAAAAGGTGGCTGAGTTAGCTGCCACCCTCAAAGAGGAATATCGAGATAAACACCCGCTCGCCATAGGCATCCTCAAGGGGAGCTTCGTCTTCATGGCCGATCTGATCCGGATGATGGGCATCCCCATCGAGATCGAGTTCGTCGGCCTCTCCAGCTATGGCAAGGGAGCTACAGAGAGTGCAGGCAAGATAAAATTAGTGCAACCGCTCAAAACGCCGGTAAAGGGCAGGCATGTCTTGGTCATCGAAGACATTGTAGATACCGGCCTTACCCTTCGCTTTCTCCTTGACTACCTGAAACGGAAAAAGCCGGCGTCGCTCAAGCTTTGCGCCTTATTGGATAAGCCATCCCGGCGCAAGATCGACGTCCCCATTGATTACCTGGGCTTCACTGTCCCCAACATCTTTATCGTCGGCTATGGGCTGGACTGGGATGAGAGATTTCGCTATCTGCGTGATGTTTGCTTTGTGGAAGTGTAAACATGAATCTGGAGGGATTGATCTCCGTGGCTCGGGGGGAAAGCCCCGCCGACCTCGTGCTGGTCAACGCCAAGATCATAAATACCCTCACTGGTGAGATCGAAGAAGGGAATGTCGCCATCTATCAAAAGCACATCGCCGGCATTGGTGATTACGACCAGGGCAAGGAAATAATAGACCTCGGTGGCAGGTATCTGGCACCGGGGCTGATCGACGGGCATATTCATCTGGAAAGCACGATGTTGCACCCCGCTGAGTTTGCCAAGACGGTAGTGCCCCGAGGCGTTTCCGCGGTGGCTACAGACCTTCACGAGATCGCCAACGTCTCCGGGCTCAGGGGCATCAGATTCATGCTCGATGCTGTCAGGGATTGCCCTTAGACCTGTACCTCATGGCCCCCTCCTGCGTCCCGGCGACCCATCTGGAGACCGCCGGAGCCGAGGTCGGCATTGAAGAACTCAAAGTCGCTTTGGGCTGGGACAATACCATCGGCCTGGGCGAAATGATGAACTTCCCCGGCGTCATATTTCGCGACCCAGCGGTCTTAGCCAAGATCGAGCTATTCGATGGCAGAGTGATCGACGGCCATTCTCCACGCCTCAGCGGGAGGGATTTGAACGCCTATCTTTGCGCCGGCATCCGCTCCGAGCACGAAGCCACTGCCTTGGAAGAGGGAGGGGAGAAATTGCGCCGAGGAATGTATCTCATGATCAGAGAGGGCTCACAAGCGAAGAACCTCGACGCCCTGCTCCCCCTGGTCACAGATAACACCTATAAAAGGTGCCTTTTCGTGACTGACGACCGCACAGCCTCTGACCTATTGCGGGATGGCGATATCGAGGCCGTGGTCAGAAAGGCAATCCAAAGAGGGCTTGACCCTGTTCGCGCCATCCAGATGGCGACCATTAACCCCGCTGAGCACTTCAGGCTCTATCGCATTGGGGCTGTGGCCCCGGGGTATGTGGCCAACCTCATTGTAATTAGCGACCTCCACCGTTTCCAGGTCGATATGGTCTTCCACCGAGGGAAGCTCGTGGCCCAAGATGGCCAGCCACTGTTTTCAGCGCCACTACTCGCCGATCCAGAGCTGACTCATACCATGAATATCAAACCCTTCGCTGTAGAAGCCTTGAAAATACCAGCCACGGGGGAAACCTCACCCGTCATCGAGATCATCCCCGACCAGGTACTGACAAAAAGAACGGATGAGCAAGCTAAAGTGGAGCAAGGCTTCATCGAGCCCGATATCGAGCGTGATATTCTCAAACTGGTGGTAGTAGAAAGGCATAAGGCCACCGGTAACATCGGCCGCGGGTTGGTCAAAGGCTTTGGCCTGAAGAAAGGAGCCCTGGCCATCTCCGTCGCCCATGATTCCCATAACATCGTCGCTGTGGGCACGAACGACCAGGATATATTCCTCGCGGTAAAGGAAATCGAGCGGCTTGAAGGTGGGCTGGTGATCGCTGCCGAGGGCCAGATTTTGGGCTCCTTAGCTCTGCCCATCGCCGGGCTTCTCTCTCAGGAACCAATTCATGTTGTTGTCCGTAAGCTGGAGGAGCTTGAGGGCCTGGCCTCAAGCCTGGGCTGTGCTCTGACTTCACCCTTCGCCACCCTATCGTTCCTGGCGCTGCC
>JAUWZY010000035.1 GCA_030615045.1 Chloroflexota bacterium | reverse complement strand
CCAGGCGTATCGATAACAACTACAAGGTGCGCCTTCTTCTGATGCACCGTGATATTAGCATCTTCTACATTGGGGGTAGGAAATCCCGTACGCAGGTTGTAACCCGTGGTGAAATCGGTGCCGTTCACCGTCACATTGATGATGACATCCCCGGTACCATTGCAGTGCAGCGTCCAGTTGACTGTTGCTACGCCGTGATGTGTCGCGTTAGCAGTGATGTTGCCCACACCTTGCCCGGGCTCGGTTACAGGCTTCGTCGCCACCTCACCTGCCAACAATGTGGCATTGCCAGTTATGTTTATGGTGGCGCTGACATTGGTGGCATTGCCATTGCCGGTGTTATTAACCGTGACATTCACAGTGAAGTTCTCGCAGACCCAAACGGTGTCCGTCTCATTCCAACTGCCGTCCTTCAGTACCCCCCAAACGGTGACATTCGTCACCAGGTGCGCCTTTCGCTGTGCAATGGTCGCGGTTGCCTGAGCCGTGACTTCCGCGTAGGGGGGGTCGGAATCTGTCCCTGCCGCGTCCACGATGACCTTAACTGGACCCGGGGCAGTGCAGTTCAGCGTCCAGTTGACTGTCCTGTTCGTACCGGCTGGGATGCTGCCCAGAGATTGCGTGTGCGGTGACGCCGCACCACCGCCTTCTACCCAGCCTATATTCCCAACTGGTATCCCGGTTGCTACCCACGTTATATTAACAATGACATTATCAGTCGCAGCGTCGCCAGGGTTATAGATCGTGGCATTGATGTAGATATTTTCGCTTAAGCCGAATATGGTTTTTTCAACAGTGAAATTGGCGTACTTGAAGGTCTGAACTGTGGCCCCAAGAAACCCCCCTGGGCTGGCATGGGCAGGCTGGGGCGAAAAGGTTGGGGTCACTAGGGCTGTTAGCGCTCCCGCCACCAGGAAAAGCAGCATCGCCACAACCAAAAGTGGCGACAGCATCTTGTTGACTGCCTCCACCCTCCCCCGGCTTAACACTCTTTTACTCATGACATACTAAAAGCCTGGATAATAAACAAAACCCGACCTTTTATAGCAAAGGCCGGTTTCACAACCCATTTTAGACACCCCAGAAGAAGCCACCTCTTTGTCCTCTTGAGCTTCTAAAGCTAAATACCATTCAATCACCTATTACCAAACCTTAACTCTCTAACCCTTTCCACCATCCCTTACTGCCGATGCAAAGCAAAAAGGATAAAAAACTTTTCACAATCCTATCACACAAATAACCCTTTTGTCAACACCCCAAGCGAAAAAAGAATCGTCAAGTTGCAACTTGGCTCCCACCTTAACACATAATAACCCTTTTGTCAACACCCTAAGCGAAAAACCTCACAATTGCAAACTTTTTCCCACCCTACCACATAATAATTCCCTTTGTCAATACCCTATTCTGGCTATTTTTTAACGCCTGATTTCCGCTCGACTCTTTTCATCGCTCTCTCCCTCAGGACTTGATAACCCTTCATATTTCGATTATCATTAAGATGCCTAAATGCTTTACAATCAAAATGACAAAACAGCAATTTTGAAAGGGAAAGTTGTGGCCATCGCCAATCAGAATGGGGGCGTGGGCAAGACAACAACTGCCATGAATTTAGGTGCTGCCCTCCATGAATTGGGAGAAAACACACTCCTGGTAGACTTCGACCCCCAGGGGACTTTGACTATCGCTCACGGTCTCGATCCAGATAGCTTATCCAGCACTATCTACAACGCCTTTGTTAACCCCGACTTCGACATTAGAGAGGCTATCCTCTGCTCTGAGAATGGCGCGGATTTGATCCCAGCTAACATCGACCTCTCAGCAGCAGAGGTGGAGCTGCTCAGCGAACTAGGCAGAGAGACCTATCTCAAGGAGACACTTAAGACCTTAAAGGATCACTATAACTTCATCCTGGTCGATTGTCCCCCTTCCCTTGGGCTGTTAACCATCAATGCTCTGGTGGCAGCTGATGCCGTCATCATCCCAGTAGTTACCCAATATCTGCGCTTCCGGGGGATGAAGCTCCTCTTAGACACCCTTGAAAGGGTGAAGGCTAGACTTAACCCCGGCCTTCCGCCACCAAGAATTCTTCCCACCATGTTTCAAAGCCGAACCATCCACAGCCGGGAAGTATTGGAGGAGATCAGAAATACCTTTGGGTCTCAAGTGTTCCAGACAGTCATCCGCCATACTGTTAGATTGGCTGAAGCTCCCATTGGGGGGAAATCCATCCTTAAATTCGATAGTGCCTCTGCACATGCCGAGGCCTATCGTCAATTGGCAAAGGAAGTGAAAACATGGTTAAGCGTCAATCAATAAAGGGTTTAGGGCGGGAGATCTACTTCAGGGGCGGCCCCACCGAAGCAAGTAAACAGGCAAACTTTCTTACTGACAAACAAGTAAAACAACAAATTTCGCTGGAGCGAGCTACCTTTTATGTCAAGCCAGAGCAGCAAGAGAGGTTAGAGACATTGAAGATTAAGCTTCGCTCCAGGCTTAGGGAGCGAGGGGAAAGGCGTGCCATAGATAAAAGCGAGCTGGTAAGGCTAGCCTTAGATCTACTCACCGAGCAGGACGAAAATGAGCTATTGGAACGCCTTGCCTCCTAAGATAGTTTGGTTCGAGAGAAGCGGCTATAAACTATGTGGCAGTTTTGCTCTTATAACTGGTTAGACAGGAGCTGAAATGGGAAAGACAATTGCCGAAATCAATGAAAGGATTGGCAAGGGTCAGGCGGTGGTGGTGACCGCAGAGGAAGTGATTGAAATCGCCGCCGACAAGGGTATAAAGGAGGCCGCCCGAGAGATAGACGTGGTGACCACTGGCACCTTTGGCCCCATGTGCTCATCCGGTGCCTACCTCAACCTGGGACACTCCAAGCCACGGATAAAATTCGGCGGCGGCAGCGTCTACCTCAACGAAGTCCCAGCCTATACCGGCTTTGCTGCCGTGGATATCTTTATCGGAGCCACCGCGCTCCCAGATAACGACCCCCAAAATAAGATCCATCCCGGCGATTTCAATTACGGCGGCGGACATGTCATCGAGGAACTGGTAGCGGGGAAGGATGTAAGGTTAGTGGCCATTGCCCACGGCACAGATTGCTACCCGAGGAAGAAACTGGAGACCTTGCTCAACATAAAAGACCTCAACGAAGCGGTGTTGTTCAATATCAGGAATGCCTATCAGAACTACAATGTGGCGGTGAATCTCTCCGACAGGACAATCTATACCTATATGGGAGTGCTCAAGCCCAACTTGGGCAATGCCAATTACTCCACCGCGGGGCAGCTTTCGCCATTATTCAATGACCCTTGGTATAAAACCATTGGCATCGGGACTAAGATTTTCCTGGGCGGTGGCGTTGGCTATGTTGCCTGGCAGGGCACTCAGCATAACCCCGCCGTGCTCCGTGGCGACAATGGCGTGCCCCGGCGACCAGCGGGAGCGCTGGCTGTGATCGGCGACCTAAAGCAAATGAAGCCACAATGGCTGGTGGGAACAAGTATGTTTGGCTATGGCTGCAACATAACCGTTGGCATCGGAGTTCCGATACCGATACTGTCCGAGGAAATCCTGCGCTACACGGCGGTGAGGGATGAGGATATCCTGGCCCCGATCGTGGACTATGCCGAGGCCTATCCTCAAAGGCAGCCAGATATCCTGGGAGAGGCAAGCTACGCCCAATTGAAGAGCGGGAAGATCATGGTTCGGGAAAAGGAGGTGCCCACAGTATCTCTATCTAGCTATGCAAAAGCGGCGGAGATTGCTCAGACCTTAAAAGAGTGGATAAAAAGAGGGGAGTTTCTGCTCACCGAGCCCGTGGCACCGTTGCCCGGCGTGGAGGCGGGGATAACCTTTAAGTCGCTTGAGGAGCATCCCATTTAAGGAGAGAGAAGATGACTATTTCTCGAAGGGTGGTTTTACATTTCCCCAGACTCCTGGTGGATCAACCGATAGTATACCATTTGGTTAAGGATTATAACCTCGAGTTCAATATCCTGAAAGCCTCGGTTACCCCGAAGGAAGAGGGCCTGTTGGTCTTGGAGTTAAGCGGAGAACAAAGTGACTATGAGCAAGGCATGCAATATCTGACCGGGATCGGGGTCGGAATCCAACTCCTCAGTCAGAATGTTATCCGCAACGAGACGAGGTGCACCCATTGTGGCGCCTGCATCACTATTTGCCCCACCAGTGCCTTCACCCTTGAACTTCCCAGCAGACGGGTAAATTTTCAGGCCGAAAAATGCATTGCCTGTGGGCTCTGCATTAAGCCTTGCCCTCCCCGGGCAATGGAAGTGCGTTTCTAAAGGGCCATGAAAGTAGTGGTGGCCATGAGCGGTGGCGTCGATTCCTCTGTAACTGCCGCCCTGCTTAAAGAGGAAGGCTATGAGGTGATCGGGGTCACCATGCAGCTTTGGCCGTCCCCTGAGTTGGCTGATGAGGCAGGGAGATTTGGTGGCTGCTGTGATTCGGGCGCCGTAACAGAGGCGAAAAGGGTGGCCCATCGATTGGGTATCCCGCACTATGCAATGAATTTCAAAGCAATCTTTGCCCACAAAGTGATCGCCAACTTCTGCCGTGAATATAGCCTTGGCCGGACGCCAAACCCCTGCATTAGATGCAATCAATACATAAAGTTTGACGCTTTGCTCAAAAAGGCTAAGGGACTGGGTGCCGATTTTGTGGCCACAGGGCATTATGCCAGGATCGAGTATGATAAGGGAAGTGGGAGATATCTGCTTAAGCAAGGGATCGACCGCAACAAAGACCAATCCTACGTATTGTATGTAATGACTCAAGATCAGCTAAGGGATACCGTGATGCCTCTGGGCCACTTTACCAAGGAAAAAGTGAGGCAAATGGCCCGAGAAATGGACCTCCCGGTGGCAGATAAAGCGGAAAGCCAGGATATTTGCTTCATCCCCGATGATAACTACCCCAGGTTCTTCACGGAATACATGCCAGGGGCAGCAAGGCCGGGTCCGATACTGGACAGGAGAGGTAATGCCTTGGGAGAACACCGAGGAATCCTGTTTTATACCATTGGCCAGCGCAGGGGGATCGGCATATCAGCCCCCGAGCCGTTATACGTAGTGGCCATCGATGCAAAGAATAACACTATCGTTGTGGGCAGCAAAAAAGATACCTATCAAGATGAGCTCATCGCTGCCGAGGTCAATTGGATAGCTATAGAGCAACCGAGGCAGCCAATCAAAGCAAAGGCCAAGGTGAGATATCTTCATCGAGGGGCGGAAGCAACAGTGACTCCTTTGGCTGAGGGCAAAGTCCATGTGAAGTTCAAAGAGCCGCAAATGGCGATCACCCCGGGGCAGGCGGTGGTGTTTTATAATGGAGACAGCGTCATCGGCGGCGGGACAATAGGGTAGCCATGAAGGAAAAGCTACACAGCTTGATACAGAATATCAAGAAAATGGAGAGCCTGCTGGTGGCCTACTCCGGCGGGGTAGATAGCACCTTTTTGCTTCGGGTGGCTAAGGATGCCCTCGGGGACAATGTTGTCGCCGCCACAGCAAAGTCACCTACCTATCCAGAGAGGGAATATGAACAGGCTAAGATGATGGCAAGGGAATTAGGGGTAAAGCACCTCACTATCTTTACCGAGGAGCATCAGCAGCCAGAATTCTTTCATAATCCGCCCAACCGCTGCTATTATTGTAAAAGGGAGCTCTTTGCCAAGTTGCGCCAGCTCGCTGGCCAAGAGGGTTTGAGCTGGGTAGCCGATGGCACAAATTATGATGACTTGGGCGATCGCCGCCCGGGGATGTTGGCAGCGGCGGAATTGGGAATACGCAGCCCTCTCTGTGAAGCCGGCCTGACCAAAGATGACATCCGTGCCCTTTCGCGGCAGCTTGGCTTAGCTACCTGGGATAAACCATCCCTCGCCTGTCTTGCCTCTCGATTTCCCTATGGCGATGAGATCACCCTCGAAGGGCTAAGCATGGTAGCCGAGGCCGAGGAGTATCTACAAGGATTGGGCTTCAAACAGCTTAGAATCCGGCAGCACAATAACATCGCCCGCATTGAGGTCGCCCCCGAGGAGATGGGGCGTTTTTATGACCGCGAGCTCTGCAATCAAGTGGTGAACAAGCTCAAAGCCATAGGCTATACCTATGTAACATTAGACCTTCAGGGGTATCGAACTGGAAGCATGAACGAGGTATTAGGAGCATCACAGTTGTATCATTACAGCGATTAGTGTTATACTACTGGTCACAATCAGGGGGTGTGTGATGAGGATGTCATGTCTTCAGGAGAATTTAAGTAAAGGGCTGGCGATAGTAGGCAGGGCAGTCGCCACCAGGACGACTTTGCCCATTACCAATAATGTCCTTCTGGCCACAGACCCTTCCGCTGGAAGGGCTCGACTAAAGCTGGCGGCGACCAATCTCGAGATTGCCGTCAGCTGCTGGATTGAGGCCGAGGTGGAGGAGGAAGGGGCGATCACCATCCCGGCGAGGCTGCTCACCGACTTCGTCAATTCGCTGTCGCCGCCAGAAAAGCACCTCCCCAGCGAGCGAATCGATCTTGCCCTCTCCCCCAAAACGCGAACCTTGGAGCTGAAGTGCGCCCGATTTGAGGCTCGCATCAGCGGCCACGATGTCGATGAGTTCCCACCCATTCCCCACATCGGTGACGGGATGATGACCAAGGTGGAGACCGAGCTCCTGGCGACCGCGATCAGACAGGTAGTCTTCGCCGCCGCCACCGAGGAGTCGCGACCAGTCCTCACCGGGGTCCACGCTGAGTTTGAGGACGAAAAGCTAACCCTGGCCGCCGCCGATGGCTTCAGGTTAGCGGTGCATACGTTGCCTCTGGCTCAGCCCGTGGCGGGAAAGACCGCCGTCATCATCCCGGGACGCTCCCTCGCCGAGCTTAACCGGCTGCTTGCCCTTCCAAGGAAGGAAGGGCAAGAGGAAGCGGTGGAAATAACCATTAACCCGCAAAAAAGCCAGGTGCTTTTCCGGCTGCAAGATGTAGAAATGGTCTCCCAACTGATCCAAGGCACGTTCCCCAATTACAGCCAGCTCATTCCACAGAGCTATGTCACCAAAGCTGTGGTCGATGTCTCCGCTTTCTCCATGGCGACCAGAACCGCATCCATCTTCGCCAGGGATGGCAGTGGCATTATGAGGCTGGTGATAACACCCGGAGAAGAGCTGTCCCCGGGCAAGATCACCGTCTCCGCTCGAGCCGAAGAAGTCGGTGACAATATGGGAGAGATCGATGCCATTGTAGAGGGTGAAGCAACCAAGGTCGCCTTCAACAGCAAGTACTTGATGGATGTGTTGACCATCCTGGAGGAGGAGCAGGTAGCGCTTGAGACCACCAGTCCGTCAAGCCCTGGCGTTTTCCGCCCCATAGGGACGGAAAATTATCTCTATGTGGTCATGCCCATGTTCGTGCAATGGTAACCGAGGTAATCGATAACCTGACAAGGAAAGGGAGAGCCTACCTCAGCGAGATCGAGTCCAAGGAACTCCTGGCCCGAGCTGGTTTTCCTGTTGCTGAAACCAGGCTAGCCAGAACGAAACAGGAGGCCATCTCAATAGCCGAGGAGCTGGGCTTCCCCGTGGTGCTAAAGATAGCCTCCCCTGATATCATCCACAAGAGCGATGCCGGTGGGGTCAAATTGGGGCTGAAAAATGCCACCGAGGTGGGGCGGGCTCACCGCGAGATCATGAACTCGGTGAAGCAGAGGGAGCCGCGGGCTACAATCTATGGGGTTTCCGTCCAGAAGATGGTCCGACCCGGCATCGAGGTCATCATGGACATGTCCAAGGATGCCCAATTCGGGCCAGTGCTGATGTTCGGCCTCGGTGGGGTCTTCGTCGAGGTGCTCAAAGATGTCTCCTTCAGGATCGTCCCCATAACCAGAAGGGACGCCAGGCAGATGATCGAGGAGATCAAGGGCTATCCCGTGCTCAAGGGCTATCGAGGGCAGGAGCCAGCGAATATCAAAGCACTTGAAGATATGTTGCTCAAGCTGTCCCATTTCGTGGAACAAAGCCCCCGGATAAAGGAACTGGACCTGAATCCGATATTTGCCCATCGCGATGGCGCGGTGGCAGTGGATGCCAGAATAATACTGGAAGAGAGTTGAGCAATGGTTCGCATACGATTGCAACGCATGGGGAGGAAAAAGAGGCCGTTTTATCGAGTGGTGGCCGCAGATTCGCGAGCGCCCCGAGATGGGGCTTTTCTGGAGATCATCGGACACTATGACCCCTTGACTGAGCCCGCAACTGTGGTCATCGACGAGGAGAAGGCACTAAAGTGGCTGAGGCATGGTGCCCAGCCTACAGAAACCGTTACCAGCTTG
>JAUWZY010000047.1 GCA_030615045.1 Chloroflexota bacterium | reverse complement strand
GCCGCCAATAGCCGCCATCCGCTTTAACTCGTCTATAGCCAAGCTTGGCTTTTCCTGCCAGGTGGGCGTGGCGATTTCAAGCCCGCGCCTCTTGCGCAAGCCGCGACGCTTGAGATAGCTCCAAAATCCTTCAAGCCACTTCCTTCCGGCATCGCTCTGTTCCATTGCCGGGATCACCTGTTCATCGGGGAGCTTGAGATTATCCCCGAGCTTCATCTCCAGAGCCCGGCTGGCAAGCCCGGCTAGCTCCTTATTGGAGCGGAATATTTCGTTGTCGAAGCCGCTCATCAGGGTTGCATATTTAGGGTCCGTGACCTTGATCCCGGTCAGCTCAGGGCACATGGTGCGGAACAGGTTATGCCCCTGGCCGAGGGCATACATGGGGCGAAAGTGGAACTCCGCTTGTTGCTTCGTTGAGTGCCAGACATCCATGAAATGGCTGGTAAGATCGATGTCGCTCATCTTGTCCGGGTCAACGGCGGCGAAGCGCTCCAAGACCGCCTTTAATTCATCCCTCAGCTTCAGCCAGAACCATGGGTCATCGAGAACCTCGGCCATCCGCTCTCGCCATATCGGCTCTCGTGCCTTCCGCTCCTCCTCGGTTGTCCTGTTCACCGTCAAATAGAAAGCGCCGTCTTTGAACCTCCAGACCCAGCCCTTACCTGTGGGCTCTGCTATCATTTCGGGACCGTACTGCATGCCATATTGACTGTAGCTGAACCAGAGATCAATAAAAAGCGGCACCTACGGCGGCGGGTACCAAACAGTCCCAAGAATAAAGCACTCATACCTCTTTATGTCTTCTTCCTCGTTGAACTCATAAGCCGGCATGTCATATGCCATTTCCCCTCCTTTTCGGTTTTTTGTGATCCTGATATTCCCAACTATCCTATCCCATTCTCACCCCCTTCGATGCCTTGTATCTTATGCCGCACGGTTGGCTTTGTCAAGAGCCCGGCCTCGGGTCGCATAACTCCTTTCGCCCCAAATTACTCAACGGCTAAAGGCAGAATGTGTCACAGCCGGGCTACTATATCATTTTGGCACTATAACTTTGAGCAACAAGTCATCGTCGGAGAGTTCGGAGCCATATTTCGCACGCAAGTCGGCTACAGATGGGGGCTCCCAATTTCGAAGTGCTTTGGCTCTGGGCAAGCTGGTTAGCTTATCCTTAATGTTTTGGTCTATAGGAGCAGGTGGCTCCCCATAACAGCCCAGCACGTACAGGATCGTCTCATCAGATACCACTTGGTACCGCTTACCGGCGATGACATTGCTTAGTGCTATGGCGCCTACTATTTGGGAGAAGGGTGTAGCCATAACAGGATAACTCAGCTCCTTGCGCACCACAGGTACCTCCTCCAGAACTTCCTCCAGCCGCTGTTCCATTTCCAACTCAGCGAGCTGGCGTTTCAGATTCGTCATCATCCCCCCAGGCACCTGATGCTTATAGTACAAGAGGTCATATTCTACTGGCGCTCCTATTGGCAGACCTTCTTTTTGCGCCACCTCTCTAAAGTGATTGGACATAGCTGTGAGCGCTTCCTCATCCAAGTTCGACGAAAAACCCATATAGCGAGCATTTCGCAAAATATTTTCTGTAGATGGCAAGGAAGTGCCATTGGCGAGGGGGGCAACTGCCACATGAACCGTTTTGATGCCCAACCGGAGAGCCTCCAAATAGCATAGAGGACCAAGCCCGGTATTACAGTGTACATGGAGCTCAACGGGTATCCCATTGCAATTCTGCAGAATCGCGGGCAAAAACGTCCGAGTGCGCTCCGGCGTTAGAACCCCCCCTGCATCCTCTATAGTTATGACATCAATATAATCCTTCAGCTCCATCATCTTGCGGGTACTTTGGGCAAAGAACTCATCGGTATGCGCTGGACTATCCGAATACATCAATCCCATAGAAATTTCAGCCCCCTCAGCCTTGGCTACTTTTGCCAGGTAGGAGGTCTTGTCCATGACCGTCTGGTAATCGCAAAACCATAAACACTTTATGCCGTTAGCGATATACCGCTTTATCCACAGAGCATTGAGCTCCAGCGATTCAATGCCAAAGCTGGCGACGCTTGTGGCCGTGACCGAGGTACGCAAAGGAGTCCTTTGCATCGCCTTGGACAGAAACCGGATCCTCTCCCAGGGGTTTTCATGAAAGAGACGGATAGCCACGTTAAAGCCGCGCGGACCTATAGTCCCAATAGCTTTAAACCCGACACGATCCATTATCGGTGCTATGGGGAGTATCATGTCAGACCTCATCCTGAAGGCCCAAAGACTCTGCTGAGCATCTCGTATCGTTTGGTCGACAAAATCGATCTCGCTCACGTTACCAAAACCCTTTCTGCAAATATTTTATGAACTCGCCTCAGAATCCTTTAGCACGCTCCGTGATCCGTATCTTAGCACCCATTCCAACCCCCTTCCTGTAGAAATTGCGACTCCAGAATCCTCTATCTTCCCTGCAGGGCGAGAGGATTTTAAGCCGCCTACACAGCACGAAGTCAAAATCATAATGCCGACCAGCCACCATCCTGGACAAATACCTGGCCGGTGACAAAGCTCGATGCGTCCGAGGCCAGATAGATGATCAAACCCTTGAGCTCGCCTGCCTCCCCTCGTCGCCCCAGCGGAGTGCGTTCGGTGATCAACTGGTGATATCTTTGCTCCCTTTCCGCAGGCCATTCAGAGCGCCAGCTTGCGCTGATGCGTGTTCCGGTATGCCAACCGGGAGCAATGGCATTTACCCGGATCCCGTCTCTGCCATAATCCGCCGCTCCCTGCCGGGTAAGAGCAACCACTCCAGCCTTAGCAGCGCCGTAATTGCCGTAGCTGGCAATCTCGGGGTCAAGACCCACCAGCCCAAGGACCGAGGAGATATTGATGATACAGCCTCTCTGCTGCCTTATCATCACTGGAAGCGCCGCCCGCATGCATAAGAATACGCCCCTGAGATTGATCGCCATGAGTCTATCCCAATCTTCGATTGGCATCTCATGGAACTTGGCTGGCTTAGTTGTGATGCCGGCGTTATTGACCAGGATATCGATGCTGCCCAATTCTGCTACTGTTGCTGCTATCATCGACTGAACTTCCTCCGGTTTAGAGACATCCGCCATGGTTACCAATGTGCGATGGCCAAACTTCTCGATCAGGGCAACTGTTTCCTCAGCCCACTCCCGGTTGATATCAGCGCAGGCCACATCGGCTCCAAATTCAGCCAGCGCCTGGCAGAAGACACGCCCCAGCCCAATACCTCCACCAGTAACCAGAGCTACTTTCCCGGAAAGGTCAAAGATGCCTTTCTCCGTCATTTAGACTTCCTAACCTGTTTCCTTGCCCTGTTGCATCAATCTATAGAGCAGTGTTGCTGCCTCCTGAGCGAATCGCTCGTCGGTGATGTGGACGTCGAGTTCCAAGATCTCTATCTCCGGCTTCAAGTTTTCCTTCCACACCTCGAGGAGGGCGAGATTGGCCTCCGGATCATCGAATATCTCCCCGTCCGTGATATCCAAAATGGAGAGCCCCTTTTTCGGGAATATCACTGCCGTGGGGCCAATGGCTTTGTTCAATTTGTCCGCCATAACCTTGCCCACTTCCATTATCTCTTTCTTCTTTGTGCGCAAAACGTGTATTGTGGGACCATGCACGTGCACCTTCTGATGCCTAAATCTATCAGGTATCAGTTCCGCAGAGGTATACATGATATGGTCTACATTGCCTGGAGCCACCACCTGGGGGATGCCTTTCTTCCCCGCAGCCTCCAGCCTTGAGGGACCGGCATCGGTAAACCCGCCATACAGGTTATCCACCACCTCATTGGTCGACAGGTCAAAAACCGCGGAGATCAGCCCCTGCTCTATCATCTCCTCCATCGCTTGCCCCCCGATGCCGATGGCATGAAACACAGCGACTTCGTATCCCCTCCGTTCCAGAAAAGCCTTGAAGCGGAGGGCGCAGGCAGTGGTGCCACCAAGCGTGGTAACTCCGATAAGTGGCTTTGGTGATAGTTTAACCTCGCCAGTGGCAACCATCCCCATAACTGCCCCCGCTGCCCTGATAAGGGAGGTCTCAGTTATTCGATTCAAGCCGGCAATGTCGGCTATAGATGGAACCATGGTGATATCTGCGGTGCCGATGTAGTGACGGGTATCTCCTGAGGCAACGGTGGAGAGCATGACCTTAGGCACGCCGAAGGGGAGGGCTTTCATGATCGTTGTGCCCAGGTGTGTGCCCATGGTGCCACCGATGGAGATGATGCCATCCAACTCGCCTGAGACATGGAGCTCTTTCGCGATCTTCGCCCCCCCGCTCGCCATTAGCTCCGCGATTTTGAATTCCTGGCCCCTTTCTCCCAGGGAGAGGATATCCGAAATCGTGACCCCGGCAGCTTGAGCTACCTCCTCCCGGGAGACATCGGGAGGAAAGAGAAGACTGCCCCGGGCCCCAGTGCCAACATCGATCACGATTACCTTGTAACCGCCTCCCTCTATCAGCTCCTTAACGTATCTCGATTCCTCCCCCTTGGTATCCAAAGTCACCACAAGCGCTATTGTCTTTTTCATAATCTCCTCTCGCCACTATAAATAAGCCGAGATAACCTCGCTCACCACAAAGGTGAGCGCTTGATTTTCTGCGTAAGCATCTCTTCCGCGGAATAATTATAACAGATCGGATGTGAAATGGGTAAGGGGCT
This sequence comes from Chloroflexota bacterium, assembly GCA_030615045.1. Taxonomy (GTDB): domain Bacteria; phylum Chloroflexota; class Dehalococcoidia; order SZUA-161; family JAUWZY01; genus JAUWZY01. Next base: position 2,318 of record JAUWZY010000047.1, on the reverse strand, counting down.
GAGTTTGGCTATAAACGGTATCACCTTTACTTAGAGATTCAGAGTGCTATAATGGTGCTAGTGCCGGCAGAAAAGCACGGCAGCAAGATAAAGCTCAGCGGAGCTGCGGTGCATTTGTCGGGCTTCTGGGGCAAAAAAAGGCGGAGCTGGTGAGGAAGCTTTACAAAGAACAAAAAGCGTAGCTCCCTGATTGCAGGATGCGAAAGACCGACAATGCGCAAGGCGCAGCCGCCAGGAGGATGGAATTGTCCAGTGAACAAAAGGTGATCCGGACCCTTTGTAACAGCCACTGCGGCGGGTCATGTGTGCTCAAAGTCCACGTCAAAGACGGGGCGATTGTCAGAATCGAAACCGATGATGGAGAAGAGCCTCAATTCAGAGCCTGCCTTCGGGGCCGAGCCTATCGGCAGAGGGTATACGACCCCGATCGGCTCAAGTACCCCATGAAGAGGACGGGTGCCAGGGGAGAAGGGAAATTCGAGAGGATCTCCTGGGACGAAGCCCTCGGCACGGTAGCCAATGAACTAACACGGGTCAAGGAAAGCTATGGGCCAGCTGCTATTTTATTCGTAGCATCGGGCGGCGATCTCACCTATTTACACAACAATAGAACAATCGATAGGCTGCTTTGCCTTTCAGGTGGCTACACTAGCGCCTGGGGCATCCCCTCATTTGAAGGAGGCACGTTTGCATCGAGCGTCACCTATGGGGCCGCAGCTACTGGAAATACGCGGGATGACCTCCTTAATTCTCAGCTGATAATCATGTGGGGCTGGGATCCAGCGAATACCGTTGGCGGGGCTAACACTTGCTGGTACCTGGCTCAGGCCAGGGAAGCGGGGACCAGGATCGTCGCCATCGATCCCAGATATACCGACTCCGCCGCTGTTTTCGCCGACCAATGGATACCGATCAGACCGGGCACTGACGCCGCAATGCTGATAGCGATGGCATACGTGATCATCAAGCAGAGCCTTCAGGATCAAGCCTTTCTCGATAGGTACACCATCGGTTACAGCCAGTTCAAGGATTATGTCATGGGGCTGGAAGATGGCGTGCCCAAAACCCCGGGTTGGGCGGAAGCCATTACCGGCGTATCAGCAGCCGCCATTGAGGCTCTGGCCAAGGAGTATGCCACTATCAAGCCGGCGGCACTGCTTGCCGGGATCTCTCCCGGTCGCACTGCGTACGGAGAGCAGTATCATCGGGCAGCGATAACCTTGGCCGCGCTGACAGGCAACATCGGCATCCACGGAGGCGATGCCGCAGGGCGAGTGTGGGAGTCGGTTTATGGTGGGTATCCATATAAACTGGCCCGGCCTCCGAAGAGCGTAGATAATCCGGTTGAGCAGGATGCCCCCCCAAGCCGAGTTCGGATACACTGGACCAAATTAGCGGATGCCATCCTCGGCGGGAGGGCTGGGGGCTATTATGCCGACTATAAATTGCTTTACCTGGTGTGCACCAACTATCTGAATCAGTTCCCCAATATCAACAAAATCGTCTCTGCGTTGAGAACATTGGAGTTCATCGTGGTTCAGGAGCAGGTTATGACGCCAACGGCTAAGTTCGCCGATATCTTGCTCCCAGTCAATACCCTTCTGGAGAGAAATGACTTCAGCGCCGGGTTGGGAACCCCTCCCTTCTATGCTTATTTGAATAAGGCCATCGAGCCATTGTATGAATCGAAATCGCATCTGGAGATAGACATTGAATTGGCTGATCGACTGGGCATCTCCGGTTATGATAACAGGACAGAGGATGAGCGGCTCAGGGAAGCGGCGAAGACAGTTGGCATCCCCGACTATGATGCGTTCCGCAAGGCTGCTCTCCATAGAGTCAAGCTTGCTGAGCCATATATTGCCTTCCAGAAGGAGGTAGAGGACCCAGCGAATAACCCATTCCTTACCCCATCGGGGAAGATCGAGATCTATTCTCAGCAGTTGGCAGATATGAACCATCCCCAGATACCACCTATTCCCAAGTATGTCGAGACCTGGGAGAGCGGCAACGACCCCCTGGCGGAGAGGTATCCGCTGCAATTGGTTACCACCCACTTTAAGCTGCGAGCCCTGTCTCAGTTTGAGAATATCCCCTGGCTGCGGGAGCTTGAGCCACAGGCAATATGGATTAGCTCCACAGATGCCCAGGCCAGAGGGATCGAAAACGGCGATATGGTTACAGTCTTTAACGACAGGGGCAGAATGATTATCAGCGCCAAAGTAACCGAGCGGATTATGCCCGGGGTTGTTTGTATTCCTCATGGTGCTTGGTATTCTCCTGATGAGAGCGGGGTCGATAGAGCAGGATGCACCAAT
>JAUWZY010000037.1 GCA_030615045.1 Chloroflexota bacterium | reverse complement strand
GCCGCCCATTGGCGCTATAAGGAGGTGGCGAAAAGGGATATGCACTTTGAGCAGAAGATGACCTGGCTCAGGCAGCTAATGGCATGGCAGTGGGAGCTTAGCGGCACCGCCTTCGTTGAGTCGGTCAAGACCGATATCTTTCACGATCAGGTTTATGTCTTTACCCCCAAGGGTGAGATAAAGGAGCTGCCCAGAGGCGCAACCCCGCTCGATTTCGCCTATCGCATCCATACCGACCTGGGACATCGCTGCGTTGGCGCTAAGGTAAACGGGAGGCTCGTCTCCTTGGATTGTCAACTGCAAAACGGCGATGCGGTTGAGATTCTGAGTGCCAAAACCGAGCGCGCTCCCAGCCTCGACTGGCTCAACCTCGATCTGGGCTATGTCAAAACCCGCCACGCTCAGGAGAAGATCAGGCAGTGGTTTCGTAAGCAGGAGCGGGCGGAGAATATCAAGCGAGGTCAGGAGCTTTTGGATAAGGAGTTGAGACGCCTCGGCCTCACCTCGTTGGAACAGGAGCGAATCGCCGCTCTCTTCGGCTATGACGAAGGGAACGATTTTCTGGCCGCCATTGGCTGCGGCGATGTCAACATCCATCAACTCAGGTCTAAGCTGACTGCACAGGAGGAGCGCCCTCAGCCTGCGATCACGGCGCCAAGGCAACCAAGGCTCTCGTCAGCGATCCAGGTGCTCGGGGTCGGTGATTTGCTGACTCGCCTGGCCCCCTGCTGCAATCCTGTTCCCGGCGACGACATCATCGGCTTTATCACCAGGACGAGGGGGGTTACTATTCATCGTAAGGATTGCCCCAATATTGTCCATGAAGATGAGAGGGAGAGACTGGTTCCGGTTAGCTGGGGCGCTGTCGACCGCTCTTACCCGGTGCCGGTTCATGTTGAAGCCTGGGACCGGGTGGGGCTGTTAAAGGACATCAGCACTATTGTCTCTGGGGAAAGGGTAAATATAGCTGCCATAAGCAGCGCCGAGCATAACGACGGCATAACCTCCATTTCCCTCACTTTGGAGATTACGGGCATCGGGCAGTTGAGCCGGCTGTTTTCCAAGCTGGAGGGGATTCGTGGCGTGATCGGTGTCACCCGGGGCGGTGGTGATGAAGCAGGAAAGGTTTGAACAGCAGCTCAAGGCACTGCCGAGGAAGCCCGGCGTCTATCTGTTGCAGGATAACTCCGGGGGCGTTCTTTATGTGGGCAAGGGCTCGAGCCTGAGGAATCGGGTCAGGTCTTATTTCGGCACCCCTTACGCTCTCACCCCAAAGCTGCAGAGAATGGTGGCTAAGGTCGAGGAAGTCGATTTCATCGTCACCGATTCCGAACAGGAGGCCCTCATCCTCGAGTGTAACCTGATCAAGAAGCATCGCCCCCGCTACAACGTGCGGCTCAAGGACGATAAAAGCTATCCCTATCTCAAGATCAATGTAAGCGAAGATTGGCCCCGAATCTATATCACCAGGCGCTTCCAGGATGATGGCGGCCGCTATTTTGGTCCCTTCGCCAGCGCCAGCTCGCTGCGCAAGACCTTGGATTTGGTCAAGAAGCTGTTCCCCTATCGCTCCTGCAACAGGAATATCACCGGCACTGATGCCCGTCCCTGCCTCGAGTATCATATCCGTCGCTGCCTCGGCCCGTGCATCGGAGCTATGACCAGAAAAGAGTATCAGGAGATGATAAAGCAGGTGGTCCTGTTCCTTGAGGGGCGGCAGGAGCGGGTGGTTCGGGAGCTGCGCCGGAAAATGGGGCAGGCGGCTCAAGAGCTTCGCTTTGAAAAGGCAGCTTTTCTCCGCGACCAGTTTCAGGCAGTGGAGAGGGTGATGCAGTCTCAGAAGATGGTTTCCACCGCCGTCGGCGATGAGGATGTGATCGCCTTTGCCCGGGACGGGGACCAGGCTTGCGTTCAGGTGTTCTTCGTCCGTGGCGGCAAGGTCATTGGTCGGGAGCATTTCGTCCTGGAGGGGACTCAGGATGAGGAGCCGAGTCAGGTCATGAATAGCTTCCTGCAGCAGTTCTACGGCTCCGCCCCCTACGTGCCGCCTCAGATACTGCTCCAGACCGAGCCCGCCGAACTGCCCCTCATCGAGACCTGGCTTGAGGGTAGAAAGGGCTCTAAGGTCAGGCTTCACGTGCCGCAGCGCGGGGAGAGGAAAAAGCTTGTTGGTATGGTGCAGGAGAATGCGAGTCAAATTCTGGAGCAGCTTAAGGTGCAGTGGCTCACCGATAGCGGCAAGACCTCTGCTGCCCTGGAGGAGATACAAGAGCAACTCAATTTGCCCCGCTTGCCGGAGCGGATCGAGTGCTATGATATATCGGATATTCGGGGCACGGCGGCGGTGGGGAGCATGGTGGTCTTCGAGAACGGGCGCCCTAAATCATCAGCTTATCGCCGGTTTAAGATCAAGGCGGTGACTCAGATCGATGACTATGCCATGATCCGGGAGGTGCTGAGTCGGCGCTTTAAGCGGGCTGGGGTGTTCAGGGATGAAAGAGTCTCCTGGGGCGTAATCCCGGATTTAGTTCTCATCGACGGCGGCCGGGGGCATCTCAATTCTGCCCTGGAGGTGCTTGAGGAGCTTGAGATCGATTTCGTCCCTATAGCCAGCATTGCCAAGGAAAACGAAGAGGTCTTCGTGCCCGAGGTGGCGGAGTCGATAATCCTGCCCCGCAACTCCCAGGCGCTTTATCTGTTGCAGCGAATCCGTGATGAAGCTCACCGCTTCGCCCTGGCCTATCATCAGCGGGTGCGCAAAAGGGAAGCCCTGACCTCTGGCCTGGACGCCGTTCCTGGCATCGGGCCCAAGCGCAGGCGGGCGCTGCTGAAGAAGTTCCGCTCCGTTCAGGGAATTAAGGATGCCGCCACCGACGAGCTGGCCGCAGTCCCGGGCATGACCAGAAAGCTCTCCCAGAAGGTTAAGGATTATTTATGAAAGGAGGGTGGAGATGTTATTCATAACGCTGTTGTCGCCAAAGGGAAAGGGGACTGAAGCTGTTGCATATCTCAAGAAGCTTAAGCCCCCGCGGGGCATCACCATCCGTGAGGTCTATTTCACCTTTGGCCGCTATGATGGCATGATCGTCTTTGATGCCCCCGATGTAAAGGCAGCCATGAACTTCGTCATGGAAACGGGGTTCGCCACCGATTACACCGTCGAGACACTGACAGCCATCCCGGCTAAGGAACTCTGAGGGCAGCCCTTGGTTTGAGCTTGAAGTCGCCAGAGGGACTGGAAGGGACAGGTATGGTCAATGACCTGGCTGCAGCCCTTGGCATGACCAGAAAGCTGGCGGAGAGGGTGAAGGAATACTTATAAATTAACGTCTGCCTAATAACTTAGCTCTGCTCAGAACATAGTCATTGCAAATTCTTTAAGATTATGTTATCCTTAGTTGACTTAAGATGGGGAGGTTGTTATGGAGGGGAGCAATTGCCGAATAAAGATCAGCGTTGGTGCTGTTACCTTTGAAATTGAAGGCCCTGAGGCGTTTGTCAGCAAGGGCCTTGATTTCATTAAGGAGAATATCCCACTTACTCAGCTCCAAGAAGCAGCTATGCGACCATCCATCACCGTCGGCGCTGAGGAAGCTGTTAGTCCAGTCCCTACAGAGATGCCAAGCTTGACCGACTTCTACAATCAAAAAAGGCCCACAACTGACATACAGCGTGTAACTCTCTTCATATACTATCTTCGCGAGTCTAAAGGGTTGCCCGAGGCCTCCCATGTTGAGGTAGGACCTCTCTTTAACGAAGTAATGATCAAAAAACCAAAAGATGTTATTGTCGCAATTAGGAATGCCGCAAAGAGCCAATATGGATGGCTTGAACTTGGCTCGAAGCCCCGCTATTATAAAGTTACCAATGCTGGTGAGAATTTAGTGCGCTACATTTTGCCTGAGGGCAAAAAGGCGAGCAAGTGATCGACAGCATTAAGCAGCAGCTTTACACCTCCATTGATTATACTTTAGTCGATCGATTACTGGAGAGCTACGTTGAGCTTAAGCAAAGCTATTATCTGGGAAAGCATAAGCCAAGTGAGCTTGATGCAGGGCACTTCGCTGAGGCTGTTACTCGGATTCTCCAGTACATTACCACTCCCGACCACAGCTTCACACCCTTAGGTACACGCTTAGATAACCTCGATCTGGGAATCGCGCGGTTTGCTCAGCTACCAGCAAGCGACTTTCATGATTCCATCCGACTCCACATTCCCAGGGCTATTCACGCTATATATGGCATTCGAAGCCGCAGGGGTGTAGCCCACTTGGGAGGTGAAGTTAGCCCTAATCTTACTGATTCTACCTTTGTGGTGGTGACCTGTGACTGGATTTTAACCGAACTTATCAGGCTCTACTATACATGCTCGTTAGAAGAAGCACAGAAGCTGGTGGACTCCATCGTAGAGAGAAAGGCTCCCATTATACAGGACTTTGATGGCTACCTAAAGGTGCTAAACCCCAAGCTGAGTGTCGCAAACAAGATACTCGTGCTTTTCTATTACAGAGGTCAAGAAGGCGCTTCAATTTCGGAGCTACGGCGCTGGGTGAAAACCAAATCATCCAGTCATATCCCAACTGCGATTGCGGATCTTCAGCATAAGAAAGGCTATGTCCATCGGGACGATTCGCTGTGTTTCATTACGCGCACTGGCATACTTTTTGTGCAGACGAACATACCACTGCAGATTTAGGCTCGCCTCAAATTCCGTAAGACGCCTCGGCGGCGAATTTATTTCACTCCAGACAGCTTTGAAGCGTCGCCTCATTCCGCACCGCAAACCCCCCGGCGTCCTTGTTAGAGTAGATGTAGACCGCTTTTAGCTCCTGAGTTATACTAACAAGGGAGGACATCAATGGAGAAAATAAGGCTGGCCAGGGCTGGATTGACTGTCTCGAAGCTGGGCTTCGGCAGTATTCCCATCCAGCGTCTTTCCGAAGACGAGGAGGCAATCGCAGTCATCACGAGATGCCTCGATTTGGGCGTTACCTTTCTCGATTCCGCCAACGCCTATACCACCAGTGAGGGGCGCATTGGCAAGGCAATTCGCGGCCATCGCCAGGGTCTCGTCCTGGCGACAAAGTCCGGTGCCCAAAAAGCCGATCTTCTTCAGGAGCAGCTTGAGCTCAGCCTGAAACAGTTCGGAGTCGATACCATCGACCTGTACCAGGTTCACAATATCAGCGATCTCGATTTCTTAGCTCAGGTCGTGGATCCTAAAGGGCTTATGACTGTGCTCGAGGAGGCCAAGAGAGCCGGCAAGATCAGGCATATAGGCTTTTCCTCCCATAACCTGGATGTAGCCAAGGAGGCGGTGAAGTCAGAGCGATTCGAAACCATCATGTTTCCTTTCAACTTCATCGTCCCCGAGCCTGCGGAAGAGTTGTTTCCCCTCTGCCGGAAACACAGCGTCGACTTTATCGCTATGAAGCCATTAGAGGGCGGCATGTTGGACAATGTTGCCATCGCACTTAAATATCTGTTCCAGTTTCCTATAGCCGTGATGGTTGGCATAGAGCAGGTGCATGAGATAGATGAGATCATGCAGGTGCTCGAAGGGCCATTGCAGATGACCGAGGAGGAGAAGCGTGAGATGCAGCGGCTGAAAGATGAACTGGGCACCAGGTTTTGTCGCCGCTGTGACTACTGCCAACCATGTCCCGAAGAGATACAGATATCCTGGGTGATGCAAACTCCCAGCTTGATGAACCGCCTGCCTCGGAAAGGATTTGTCAAGGGCCGGATGGGGGCCAGATTGGAGAAGGCATTGGATTGCACCAAATGCGGAGAGTGCGAGGAAAAGTGTCCTTATCATCTGCCGATAAGGGATATAATTGAGGAATATACCAACTTATATAAAGAGGAACTGAGGAAATATCAAGAAGAAAGCGCCCGCAGCGAATAGTGCCATTATTCAAATCACCCCAGATAGCTTGTCAGCGTCATCGCATTCCGCACGGCAAATCCCTCGGCGTCGTTGTTGAAGTAGATATAGACTGCTTTTAGGCCCTGGCTCAAGTTGGAGATTTTGCCGGCCCAGTCCTTTAGCTCCTCGTCGGAATAGCAGCTCGAATACAAGCCGGCGCTGCCATGAAAGCGAATATAGGCGAAGTCCGCTGTGGCCACCAATGGGGTGGTGAGTTCAGGCATGTCGAAAACGCAGAAGCCAACATTGTGCTCTGTCAGGATCTGGAATACCTTCTCATCAAGCCAGGACTCGTTTCTGAACTCGATGACATGCTTGAGCTCTTTGGGCAGCAGGGGAAGGAAGCTGGCTAATAGCCCGTCGTTTCGCTTCATATTGGGCGGGAGCTGGTACAGCAGCGGCCCCAGCTTCTCCTGCAGCACTTTGGCTCGGGAAAGGAAGGTATTTAGCGGCTCCTCGGCATTCCGCAGCCTCTTTATATGGGTGATGAACCGGCTGACCTTCACCGCAAAGGCAAAGCCTTCGGGTGAGGAGTCACGCCAGTTGGCGAAGGCATTCTCTGAAGGCAGGCGATAGAAGCTATTGTTGAGCTCGACGGTGGGGAAATGCCTGGCATAGAACTCAAGCCACTTTGGCTTGGCTAAATCACGGGGGTAGAACCTCTCCCGCCACCACTCGTAGTGCCAGCCGCTGGTTCCGACAAAAAACCTCGACCTCATCTTTCGCCTCGTTTGGCATTGTAACCAAGATTGCCAACATGGTTTTCCTCCATTATAATAGGGGTGGTGGATATTTCCCATTAAGCTTGACAAAGTAGGGAAAAGGTGATAAAAATAGTCTGGCACGGGACAGGCATGGGAGTAGTGCTCTGCAGGCAAGAGAACTGGTCGATGGGGTATCATTAAGCTGAAGTTTTTATCTTGCCGCAGGGCTTTTTGTTTGCCAACAAAAAACAAGGAGGTAATAGATGGCGAAGTATGATGGCATAATCATCGGTGCCGGGCCCAATGGACTCACGGCAGGGGCTTACTTAGCCAAGGCGGGGCTGAAGATCTTGCTGCTGGAGAAGAGGTTTGAGTTAGGGGGCGGGCTTTGTACCGAAGTGGTAACTATCCCCGGCTTTTTACATAATACACACGCCGTTTATCACATGATGGTGGATTACGGCCCGCCGATGAAGGACCTCAAGCTGGAGGAGGATTATGGCCTGAAGTGGGTTTATCCGCCGCTGCAGTTTGTCATGCCTTTCGCCGATGGCAGCTCGATTTGCCTTTATACCGATGTCGAGAAGAGCTGTGCTTCCATAGCCAAATTCTCCCAGAAGGATGCCGACGCCTATCGCAGGATCTATCATAAATATAATGAGTATATGGAGGAATTCATCGGCCCGGCAACCTATCATGAGGCGATACCAGCCTTTGAGCAGATGGTCAAGCTGCAATCGTCAGAGGTTGGGCGGGAGATAAGCGAGCTCACGGAGCACACGCCGAAGGACATTGTGGACGGGATCTTCGAGCATGATAGGGTGAGGACCTTGTTCCTCTATCTCGCCTGCATGTGGGGCCTGGATTACAATATGGAGGGTCTGGGCTATCTCATCCCCTTATATATCAACCGGGCGACCAATTACCGGCTCTGTGTTGGCGGCTCACATCGCCTGGCTCATCTCATGAGCAAGTTCATATATGACCAGGGAGGCATGGTTATCGGCAATCAGCTGATCAAGAGGATAATAATCGAGGGTGGGGCGGCAAAAGGGGTGGAGCTTGAAGACGGCCGGGTGATCGAGGCTGATAAGTTCGTCTGCAGCAGCATCGACCCCTATCAAACCTTCACCAATCTCGTTGGTGCAGAGCATTTAGCCCCCGACTTCGTCACCAGGGTCAAGGATTATGCCTGGGAATGGGATAGTCTGTTCGATGTCCATCTCGCCTTGGATAAGGGGCCCCAATTCGCCGCCGCAGCCGCCAATCCCGAGATCAATAATGCCTTTATCTATGTCGTGGGCCATGAGTCGGAGCAGGAGCTGATAAATCACTGGGAGGCGATAAGGAGGGGAGAGCTTATCGATGGTGGCTTCAATTGCTGTTTCCCCAGCGTCCACGATCCCACCGAGGCACCTCCGGGAAGGCATACCGCGCTTATCTCGCAACACGCCCCTTATGAGCTAAAGGAAGGAAAGGCTGAGGCCTGGTATAGGATCAGGGAGCAGCATGCCGATCGATGCGTGGCCACCCTGCGCAAGTATGCTCCCAATATAAACGAGGATAACATCTTGTGGCG
>JAUWZY010000101.1 GCA_030615045.1 Chloroflexota bacterium | reverse complement strand
CACCGGCTGGGGAATGCTATCGGTCGACCCGGTTAGCTTGCAAACAAACATCGATGGTGTCTTTGCCGGGGGCGATGTCGTTGCTGGCCCTGCTGATGTCATTGGAGCCATTGTCGCAGATAAAGAAGCCGCCATCTCTATCGATCGCTATATTAGAGGGGTCGACCTGAGTGAGGGAAGGCCGGAGACACTGAAAAGGGTGGAGAAGATATCAAAAGAAGGGGTGGAGAGGAAGGCGAGAAGTGCTATGCCAACGCTTGAACTCCAGAAGCGGGCTGGTTCCTTCACTGAGGTTGAGCTGGGCTTTGATGAAAAAACAGCTATGGAGGAGGCAAAGCGTTGCTTGAACTGTGCTGTATGCTCAGAATGCTTGGAGTGTGTGAAGCTTTGCGAAGCCGATGCCATCGATCTTGAGCAGGAGGATCAAATCGTCGAGTTGGAGGTGGGCTCAATCATCCTGGCCACCGGCTACGATGCTTTCGATCCCAGTGTCATTTCTCAATATGGCTATGGTAGATATGATAATGTGATCACCGCCCTCCAATTTGAGCGGATGTGTAGCGCTGCGGGGCCGACTGGCGGCAATCTCGTGCTCAAAGACGGTCGAGAGCCGGAAAGCATAGCTATCATCCACTGCGTTGGCAGCCGTGATAAGAACTACCATGAATATTGCTCCCAGGTATGTTGCATGTATGCCCTCAAATTCTCCCACCTGATAAGGGAAAAAACCAATGCCGAAGTATATCAGATGTATATCGATATGCGCTGTATCGGCAAGGGCTTCGAGGAATTCTACGATCGCCTCTCAGAGAAAAGAGTCAAGTTCATCCGAGGGAAGGTGGCCAAAGTCACCGACCGCGCCCTGACTGAAGAGGAGGAAGGGAAGCTGACTGTCTCTGTTGCGGACACGCTTTTGGGAGGCACCATCCGCGTCCCAGTTGATATGGTCATCCTGTGCATAGCCTTAGAGCCGCGAGCTGATGCAGACCAGGTTGCCAGGTTGTTTAATATCAGCAAAAACAGAGATGGCTTCTTTTTGGAGAAGCATGCCAAGTTCGATCCGATAGCTACCCTGACCGATGGTGTTTTTGTTGTCGGCTGCTGCCAGGGCCCCAAGGATATCCCGGAAACAGTAGCCCAAGCCTCAGCGGGGGCAGCCAAGGCCGCGGCGTTGATAACCAAGGGCAAGGTGGAAGTAGAGCCCATAACCGCTTTCATCGACGAGGAGCTTTGCACCGCATGCGGGCTTTGCCAGAGTATGTGCATCTATGGTGCCCTTTCCCTCTCCGAGCCAGAGAGGGTCATGACGGTAAATGATATTTTATGCAAAGGCTGCGGGGCTTGTGCTGCGATCTGCCCCTCGGGGGCGATATCCTTGAACTATTTCACCTATAGGCAGCTCCTTGATCAGATAGAGGCGCTAACCTGTTAAATCTCAAAGCTGGGAAAGATGAACCTGATTACTCTAACTATCGACGACATCGAGGTTACGGTTCCTGAAGGGACAACGGTGTTAGATGCGGCGCAGCAAGCAGACATCTACATCCCGCATCTATGTTCTCATCCTGAATTGCCCCCAGCGCCGGGATCGAAGCCGGATCAGGTTATCTACCGTGGCAGCGAACGCATCAGCGGCAATAGCTCCCAACCCGAGGGCTATGAAGGTTGCAAGCTCTGCCTGGTGCAGATCGAAGGTAGGGAGGACTTCCCTAAAGCGTGTGATACCCTCGCGGCCGAGGGCATGGTAGTCGGCACCAACACGCCCGAAGTGCAAGCACTGCGCCGCGATAATCTGCGCCTCATCCTGTCCAGTCACCCTCATTCCTGCCTAATGTGCGCCCAAAGGGAGGGTTGCAGCCTGACCCAGTGTTCAAGCAATGTGCCTGAGCTTGAGCGCTGCTGCCCCCAATTTAATGCCTGTGAACTGAGAAAGGTTGCCGAGTACATCGGGATCAGAGAGGATACCCCTCGTTATATCTTCGCAGACCTTCCTATGGTAAAGGATGAACCCCTGTTTGAACGAAACTACAACCTGTGCATCGGCTGCCTCCGCTGTGTCAGGGTATGCAAGGACGTGCGTGGCGTGGCGGCCCTGGGCTTTGTTTTCGATGACGACGGCAGGGCTATCGTGGGCACCATTGGTCCCACTCTTGCAGAATCGGGCTGTAAGTTCTGCACCGCTTGTGTTGAGGTCTGCCCCACCGGAGCCCTGATGGATAAGAAATCATTCAAGGAAGCTCAGAAAGCGGGGGTTATTGTCCCCTGCAAAGCTGCTTGTCCGGTAGGAATAGATGTCCCCCGCTATGTCCGCCTCATCGCTGAAGGGAAACACGACCATGCCTTGGCTGTAGTCCGTGAAAAGGTCCCCCTGCCCTCTGTATGCAGTTATGTCTGTCTCCAATTTTGCGAGGCCGAATGCCGTCGCAGTGAAATAAATGAGCCCATTGCCATTCGGGCTCTGAAGCGATTTGTGAGCGAGAACCACTCCGAGCTCTGGAAGCAGGGACTCGAGGAACCCACGCCCAGCGGGAAAAAGGTAGCCATCATAGGCTCAGGGCCGGCAGGGCTGACCGCGGACTATTACCTTAGCAGATGCGACCATGAGGTCACCGTTTTCGAAGCATCATCTGCTCCCGGGGGCATGCTGCGAGACGCCATCTCCAAGAAGCGCCTGCCCAAGGAGGCGCTGAAGCGGGATATAGAT
>JAUWZY010000069.1 GCA_030615045.1 Chloroflexota bacterium | reverse complement strand
CCAGCGCAGGTTTATTCCTTTTTCACACAGGGGTGCTCAGGGACATCGCCGTGGCACTCCTTTATCTGCTCTGGGGTGCATTCCTCTGGCTTCCCCTTGAGCTTTTCCGGAAACTTACATTCTGCTTTGCCTTTACACATTGCCGTACGCCACTATTATATCATCTCGTCACCCTGCGCTCAATCTGGCTCTTTCCCTTGGCACAGGGTTACATCTCAACGTCGCTTCCACCACGGACTATCTTGCCCCGGAAGTAGCGAGCCCAGATATCTCCTGCCTCCTTAAGCCAGTTCTCCAGCCCTATCCTCTGGATCAGCACCAGGTTATAAACCTTCATATTATGGGGGATTTCACCCGCTCGGTGGACACAGGGGGCTAATTTCAAGCACGGGAAATCAGGGCACTGGTAGCAAAACTGCAACCCCTTTTGGTTTATGCAGCAATCATAGCTTTGGCACACGCCCGCCTGCCATCTTAGCACCCCCCTCTCCGCTCTGCAGCCGAGGCACACAATAGCTTCGGGTTCCAGGCCCCGCTGGGAGGCAAGCTTCTCGGCGAGCGCTCTATCCGTGGCTGCCCGATAGTATGGACAGGGGCCGCAATAGACCCCGCATGGTGCTGCTAATTCTATCTCTTGAGGCATCGCTTCACTCCTTTCATTTCGGGCTATTCAGTCTTAACCTCCTAGCCTGTTCAGCGCCGCCTCAATCCGCTGGAGACATCTCTCCCGGCCCAAAACTGCCATGGTCTGGAAAAGGGATGGTGCTGCGGTGCGACCGGTGGTGGCAACTCGGAGCAGACCAAAGAATTTCCCAGTCTTGAGCCCAAGCTCGGATGCTAAGGGACGAAGCACCCCTTCCAGGGATGAGGTATCGAAGCTGTCTAAATCTTGAATACCCTTTTTTGCTGCCCTTAACGCCTCCAGGGCAACCTCGTCAGTCACATCCGTGCTGAGCAGAGCGCGATCATAGTCAAGCTCCTCCACGAAGAAGAACTCGGTATATTCGGCAGCCTCTCCCAGGGTGGTTATTCGCTCCTGGATCAGGGGCGCAATTTGCTGCACATATTCCCTGGAGAGGGGGCGCTCTATGCTCTGGGGCAAGCCTGTCTCCAAGAAGGGCAACACCCGTTCCAAGAAATCTTCAGCATCGAGTTGGCGGATATAGACCCCGCTCATCCAATTGAGCTTATCGATGTTGAAGATAGCGCCGGTCTTGGCAATGCGTTTGAGGGAAAAATAGCGCACTAACTGCTCACGGCTGATAAGCTCGGTTCTATCATCTAAAGACCAGCCGAGAAGGGCAAGGAAGTTGACTATCGCCTCGGGCAGATATCCCTGCTCCCGATAGTCGAGGGTGGAAACAGCACCATGTCGTTTGCTCAATTTGGAGCGGTCCGGCCCTAAGATCATGGGCAGGTGAGCAAATAATGGCGGCTTGTAGTCGAGGGCTTTATATAACAGGACATGGCGCGGTATGCTTGCCAGCCACTCATCAGCCCTTAGCACGTGAGATATTTCCATCAGGTGGTCATCGACCACATTAGCCAGGTGATAGGTAGGATAGCCATCCGATTTCAGCAGCACGAAATCATCCAAATTCCTGTTGTCGAAGACCACCCGACCCCGGATCAGGTCACGAAATCTGGTCTCTCCAGAGAGGGGGGTCTTAAAGCGAATCACAGGGACAATGCCCTGAATCTCAAGTCGCACTCGTTCCTTAGCGCTCAGGTTGCGGCAGCGCCGGTCATACCCCGGTGGCTCTTTGCGCCGCATTTGCTCGGCTCGCATCTGCTCAAGCCGCTGTGGGGAGCAATAGCAAAGGTAGGCATCACCTTGCTTCACCAATTGCTGGGCTATGGCCCGATAGATATCGAGGCGCTGTGATTGGAAATATGGCCCGTAGTCGCCTCCGACCTCCGGACCCTCATCCCAATCCAGCTCCAGCCAGTGTAGGCTTTCCAGGATAGCTTCAATTGCGCCTTTAACCCAGCGGGCGACATCGGTGTCCTCGATGCGCACGATAAACCGCCCTTTGCTATGCCGAGCAAAGAGCCAGTTAAAAAGCGCCGTCCTGATGTTGCCCACATGAGGTAAACCGGTGGGGCTGGGAGCGAAGCGCACGCGAACAGGCTTCCTCATTATTCCAGATACCTCTCTGCGTCGATCATTTGCCAGCGAAGCTGTGCCTCATGAGTGGGATGGGGCTTAAATGACCGGATACAGCTTTCCATTCTTTCGCCGATGATACTCATCTTGGAGATGTCGATCTCACCTAAGCCCTTTTGCCAGCAGTAAAATAAGTATCCGATCTCTTTGGGCTCGAAGCCCATAAGTGCAGCCGCCAGGCTATCAGCGGCGACAAAGTCGGTGCTGGCAATGGCGATGCCAAGATCGACCGGCTCCCCATCGACCGGCCCCTCCCCTTCCATCCCCTGAAATCCATCGATGACGGAGAGCTGGGGCGGAACCAGCCGGGCCAATTTATATAGGTTCAGGTTCATCACAGCATAGCCCTGGTGCACCTTCATTTTGTCATCGCCCGAGAGCCAGCCCAACCATGTTGCCATCTTCCCTGAGAAGGGCACGCTGGAGCTCTGCCTCAAACGCTGGCCAATGGCCAATAGCTTATCTACTGCCCGATTTCCCTTGCGCACGACGCTGCCCATAACCATATTCTTCAGGGAGGCGGTAATGACAACGCAATCGTGGGTCTTAGGGGGACATATCGAAATTCGATAGTCGGCGGCAACAGCAGTCTTTGCTAACCTGATGGTCAGCGGCTTGAGCTCATAGTCGAAGATCTCGGTCGTTACCGGTTCATCGCTATTCACATCGATGAGCTTTATATCATATTGTTCGCCGAGGGTCAGATAGCCGAAGTTCTTAAACCCCAGCTTGGTGCCCCCAGAGAAAGCCCCCGAGCCCTCGCCGATGATGATCTGGGCTGAGGTGCGCTGGCGCAAGAAGTCGAGCATTGCTTTGGTGGCATCGACATGGGTTGCTGCCAATTGCCTGGTAACAGAAGTGAAGTTTGGCTTTATTAGAATTGTCTGCACCCCATCAAGGCCGATGTCTTCCTCGATCGAGTTTAAAGCCTTCCATACGTTGGAGTAGCGCTCGTCTCCCCTGACCAGCGCCACCCTGGGTTTTGCCTCTCCCATCTTCATAGCCTTGCCCTATCCTCCTGAGATGTGCTCAAGCACCGTCTCCAGCTCTGCGGGCAGCTCGGAGCCGAATTCCACAAATTCCCCATTTGGGGGCAGCCTGAAGCCGAGGTAGTGGGCGTGGAGGAACTGCCGCCCCAAAAGCGGTGACTTTTTGCCGTAAACGGGGTCGCCATAGAGGGGATGACCAATTGCTGAAAAGTGAACTCGTATCTGGTGAGTGCGCCCGGTCTCCGGCTGAACCTGGACTAAGGTATAATCACCGAGGTATTTGATGGCCTGATATTGAGTCCGTGCCTCTCGCCCCGTCGAGACCACTGCCATCCGTTTTCGGTCTCGGGGATGGCGCCCAATGGGGGCCTCGATGGCGCCCTGTTTGGGAGAAAGATGCCCGCAAACCAGGGCCAGATATTTCTTGATCACGGTGCGATTCTTGAGCTGGTGGGAAAGGCTGGTTTGGGCTACATCGTTTTTCGCTATCATCATGAGCCCAGAGGTATCCTTGTCCAGGCGGTGCACGATGCCCGGGCGAAGCGAGCCGCCGATCCCGGCCAGGTCTGGACAATAAGCCAGGATGGCATTGACCAGGATGTGGCTGGGGTGCCCGGGGGCGGGGTGGACTGTAATCCCGGCTGGCTTATCCACCACCAACAGGTCATTATCCTGATAGATGATGCGCAGTGGGATATCCTCCGGGGCTAAGGAGGGGGGGAGCGAGGGCGGCGGTATCAGGGCCAGCACCTCGCTGCCGGGATTGAGCCGCTGCCCCGCTTTAGCCAGTTGGCCATCGACGGTGACATATCCTTCGCCGATCAGCTTTTGAGCGCGGGAGCGAGAGATATCACATCGTTCCGATACATACCTGTCCAATCGAATATTGCCATCTTCAACGATAAGCTCGAACCTTTGGGTCATCACTTATCGACACCGCTTTCGCTATCTTATCGAGTTTAGCATCTTTCCATTAAGCAGGCAATACGAAGCTGTTGCGCTTTCTGCCACTGAGGGGATAAAATCGAAGCGTGGCTCGGGGAACAGGGACCTATGCTCTCCTTTTGGCGCTGGACAAAGAGGCCGCTATCGCCGTGGGGAAACTGGGCACCTTCTCGTTCCCCGCTGGCTACTATCTCTATATTGGCAGCGCCCGCGGCAGTCTTTCCCACGGGTGGGGCGTCACTTGAAACAGGAGAAAAAGCTTCGCTGGCACATCGATTACCTGAGGCAGTGGGCCGATATCATCGAGGTCTGGTACTCGCTCTCTGAGGAATCCTGGGAGTGCTCTTGGTGCCAAGCTGCTGCGGCTATGCCTCAGACCCAAATCCCGAGCCCGGGCTTCGGCTCATCTGACTGCCGCTGCCGCTCCCATCTCATT
>JAUWZY010000084.1 GCA_030615045.1 Chloroflexota bacterium | reverse complement strand
CTATAACGAGCCCACGGTCTGGTTCGAGTATACCTTGGATGGAGCCAAGCTGGCCAAGGCAGAGGACCTATATACGGTCTACGTAACCAATGGCTTCATCACTGAGGAGGGTCTGGATACCATCGGGCCTTATCTCGATGGCTGGTGTGTTGATGTCAAGGGCTTCTCCGACGAGTTTTACCTCAAGCTGGCCAAGGTTTCCCGCTGGCGTGGCATTCTGGAGATCGCCAAGAGGGCGCAGCAGAAGTGGAACATGCATGTCGAGGTGGTGACTAATGTCATCCCCACCATGAACGATGATGAGGCTCAA
Source organism: Chloroflexota bacterium (assembly GCA_030615045.1). Classification (GTDB taxonomy): domain Bacteria; phylum Chloroflexota; class Dehalococcoidia; order SZUA-161; family JAUWZY01; genus JAUWZY01. Next base: position 3,542 of record JAUWZY010000084.1, on the reverse strand, counting down.
CTTGAAGGCATTGCCCACTGGATTCGGGATAACCTGGGCGAGCTGACCCCCTGGCATGTGACTCGGTTTCATCCCCATCATCAGCTGCAGCACCTGCCGCCAACCCCGGTGGCGACGCTGGAGCTCGCTTACAACATCGGGAAGAAGGCAGGACTTCACTTTGTCTATGTGGGAAATCTCCCCGGGCATGCCGCCGAGAGCACTATTTGCTACTCCTGCGGCAACCTGGCGGTGCAGCGCATCGGTTATCACACTGATGCTTCTGGGCTTGATGGCTCAAGGTGCCGTTCTTGCGGCGCAGAGCTTAATATCTGGGCGAAGCCAAGGGGGTGATTGATATGGCGGGGATTGTCTTCGGCTGCATCGTTCCTCATCCTCCAATTATAGTCCCTGAGATCGGGGGCGGTCGGGAGTGGGAAAGTTCAGCCACTATACGGGCAATGGAAAGGCTCACCGGGGAACTGGCTCGGCACCGTCCGGAGCTGATGGTTATTATCAGCCCCCACGGTGTTGCCCACTATGATGCCATGGGTGTGGCCACCGCCCAGTCGTTGCTGGGCAGCCTGAGCAACTGGGGTGTCATAGGCGCTGACCACGATTTTGAAAATGATCTGGAGGCGGTTGCTTTGCTCCAGGAAGAAGCCAGGGTCTTGGGCATCCCCTTGAAGTCCATCGGAGGGAGAAGATATGACCTGGATCATGGCATTATGGTTCCCATGTATTTCCTCATCAAGGGGGTAAAGGGAGTGCCCATGGTGCCGTTGACTTTCTCTTTGCTGCCCCTGAGCTCCCACTTCGCCTTTGGGCAGGCGCTGCGACGAACTGCGGACAGGCTGGGGAAGCGCGTTGCCATCATCGCCAGCGGCGATCTGTCCCATCGCCTGCTTCCTGGCGCCCCCGCCGGCTACGACCCTATGGGCAAGACCTTCGATGAAAAGCTCGTTGCTGCCATCGCCTCTTATGATACGCAGGCGGTCTTGAACCTTGACCCCGAGCTCATCGAGGGAGCCGGAGAATGCGGCTTGCGTTCCATCGTCATCCTGCTTGGCGCCCTGGAGGGACTTGAGGTCAAGCCTGAGGTGCTCTCCTACGAAGGGCCTTACGGCGTTGGCTATCTCGTCGCCTCCTTTGAGGTCGAAGCCCGATCAAATCCTGAAATGCACCCTTTGGTGAAATTAGCCAAGGACACCGTCGAAAGCTATATCCGGGAGGGGAAAATCCCCCGGCCCCAAGCACTCACCCCGGAGATGAAAGAGCATGCCGGGGTCTTTGTCTCCCTGAAGAAGCACGGCGAGCTCCGCGGCTGCATCGGCACCTTCGAGCCAACCACAGCCAATGTCGTCGAGGAGATAATCGCCAATGCCATAAGTTCAGCGGTAAGGGACCTTCGCTTTTTCCCCGTGGCCGCTGATGAGCTCGCCGACCTCGACTACACCGTGGATGTCCTGACCAGGCCCGAGCCTGTAGAGAGCATAGAGCAGCTTGACGCCAAGAGATATGGGGTCATTGTGGAGGGTGGGGGGCGGCGGGGGCTATTGCTCCCCGACCTTGAGGGCGTGGACACCGTGGAGAGGCAGATTGAAATCTGCCGCCTCAAGGCGGGAATCGACCCCGACGAGCAGATAAAGCTCTACCGCTTTGAGGTGCGGAGGTATAGGTAGTATTGACATATAGAGATTGTTTAGCAACTCAAACCGTCATTGCGAGCCCTTCGCTTCCTGTCATTCTGAGCGAAGCGAAGAATCTCATAACACTCAGGGCAGGCTCCGCGAAGCAATCTTACTATTGCTTTCGGAGATTGCGGAGCTTGTTCCGAGCGAAGCGAGGAAGCTCCGAGTTTGCTTCGTCGCTTGCGCTCCTCGCAATGACCACAAACACTCTCAGATATAGATGTTTGACAACTAAAACCTGTACCGCTTTGAGGTGCGGAGGTATAAGTAAAACATTATGGATCCAATTTCCTTAATAGTTACTGGCGCCGGCAAGTTGGTCGACATAGTCAGGGGATATTTCCGCTCAAAAGATGAGGAGCGCCGACATAAGGAAAGGCTTGAAGTAGATAGGGAAAGACTCAGCGTAGAAAGACAAAAAGCTGATGCATTAACCCGCATTGCTGATTACCTTGATGGCTTGCCCCAAATTGCTGATAAGAAGAGAAGGGGAGACTTTGAAGAGGCGTACGCCATTTATAAGCAACAGAATTATCGAGAGGCGATCCCAGCTTTCGAAGCCTGCTTTGCCCCCGAAGCCACTCTTAGTGAAAGGGCAGCTCTCCATATCCTCATTGGCAACTGCTTTTTCAGTTTGAGCGAGCTAAAGAAAGCTGAAGAACACTATAAAGAGGCTGAAACCTTAGCCAGGAAAGCCAATGACCGCCAAGGTTTGGCAGCAGCCCTGGGCAACATGGGAATTCTGTATGGGATTGAGGGAGAGCTCGACAAGGCCCTGGAGCACTATCAGCAGGCGCTCAACATCGACAGGGAGATAGGAAACAGGGGAGGCGAAGCCATCAACTTGGGCAACATGGGGAATGTGTATAAAACCAAAGGTGAGCTTGATAAGGCTCTGGAGCATCATCAGCAGGCGCTAAAAATCGATAGGGAGATAGGAAACAGGGAAAGCGAAGCCGACGACTTGGGCAACATGGGGATTGTATATAAGATAAAGGGGAAGCTCGATAAGGCCATGGAGCATTACCAGCAGGCGCTCAAAATCCACAGGGAGATAGGAGACAGGGTAGGCGAAGCCAACCAATTGGGTAACATGGGGATTGTGTATCAGATAAAAGGGGAGCTCGATAAGGCCTTGGAGCACCTTCAGCAGGCGCTCAAAATCCACAGGGAGATAGGAGACAGGGTAGGTGAAGCCAACCAATTGGGCAACATGGGTAATGTATATCTGATAAGAGGTAAGCTTGATAAGGCTCTGGAGCACTACCAGCGGGCGCTCAACATCGACAGGGAGATAGGATACATGGAGGGCGAAGCCTACCAATTGGGCAACATGGGGCTTGTGTATGAGAATAAAGGAGAGCTTGATGAAGCACTAAAGTGTTATCAGCAGGCGCTAGAGATATTTGAGGAAATAGGGGCTAAGCTGGAGATAGAAACGGTAAAGCAAAACATCCAATTATTATCTGAATTAGAAGCCGAAGCAAGATGACACTCTTTGACCTGCCTCGAGAGGAACAGCTGGAAAAAGAGGCGCCGCTGGCGGCGAGGATGAGGCCGCGGGCTTTCTCTGAGTTCGTGGGGCAGGAGCACCTGGTCGGCGAGGAGCGGGTGCTGAGAAAGGCCATCGAGGCTGACCAGCTCCCTTCTATCATCTTCTGGGGTCCGCCGGGGAGCGGCAAGACAACGCTGGCCTATGTCATCGCCAGCGTCACCAAGTCGCACTTCTCCCCCATAAGCGCCGTTGCCGCCGGAGTCGCCGACCTGCGCCAGATCGTTGCCGAGGCCAAAAGGCGCCGCAAATACGGAAACAGGACCACCCTGTTCATCGACGAGATCCACCGCTTCAACAAGGCGCAGCAGGATGCCGTC
>JAUWZY010000087.1 GCA_030615045.1 Chloroflexota bacterium | reverse complement strand
TCTCTATCCACTTCTTGGCGTTATCCCATGAGCCACCGGCATTGGCTAAGGCAACGGCGAATATAAACCCGGTGGCTATGGCTCCGAGCAAAAACCCGCCCAGGGCAAGTGGCCCCAAAACGAAGCCGACAATAATCGGCGCAATCACCGTCATCAAACCGGGGAGAATCATCTCCTTCAGCGCTGCCCTGGTGCTTATATCGACGCACTTGGCATACTCAGGTTTTGCCTCGCCGGTCATTATCCCCTTTATTTCCCGGAATTGGCGCCGAATCTCATCGATCATCTTGGCGGCCGTTTTGCTCACCGCATTCATGGTCAGGGAGCAAAAGACGGCAGGCATCATAGCGCCGAGGAATAGCCCCGCCACCACATGGGCATCCAAGAGGCTGATCTCAGCGATTTTGATCTCAGCACTCAGGGCATAGGATAACATCAAGGCCAGGGCAGTGAGGGCCGCTGAGCCGATGGCAAAGCCCTTTCCTGTTGCTGCCGTTGTGTTGCCCAAGGAGTCCAGGGCATCTGTGCGCTCTCTGATCTCCGGTGGCAGCCCTGACATCTCAACGATGCCGCCGGCGTTGTCGGCCACAGGTCCATAGGCATCTGTGGCCAGGGTGATGCCCAATGTGGACAGCATGCCAATGCCAGCAATAGCAATGCCATAGAAGCCGGCAAAATGGTAGGCCAAGATGATGGCGGCGGCAACAAAGAGGATAGGGGGCAATGTGCTTAGCAAACCATTGGCAAAGCCCTTGATTATCGTTGTCGACGGTCCGGTTACAGATGCCTCTGAGATGCGACGTGTTGGCGAGTAGTTATACGAGGTGAAATAATTGGTGCTCTCTCCGATGAGGATGCCAGCAACCAAGCCGGAGAGCATAGCCCAGAATATCCCTAAGTCAGCGTCGAGGAAATAGATGATGAGGAAAGCGAAGATTGCCACCAGGAGCGATGCTGAGAAGGTGCCGCGGCGCAGAGCGGTGAGCAATGCCCCCATCTCCGGCTTTTCACCAATCCGAACCAAAACGGCACCGATGATCGAGGCGATAATCTCGCCGGCTGCGATCAGCATGGGCAACAACATGCCATGCTCCTCAGTGATCGTGGCAACTCCTGCCACCACGGCCAGGACCATGGTGGCGATGATGGAGTCCACGTAGGACTCATAGAGGTCGGCACCCATGCCGGCGACATCGCCAACATTGTCGCCAACAAAGTCGGCGATAACGCCGGCGTTTCTGGGATCATCCTCGGGGATCCCCTTTTCCACCTTGCCCACCAAATCGGCACCCAGGTCCGCCGATTTGGTAAATATCCCACCGCCGACTCGTGAGAATATGGCCACCCCGGAGGCACCAAATCCAAAGGCGGGAATCATCTGGATGAACAGGTTGCGATCGATGTTGTGGAAGGCAAAGTAAAGGATGCTCAGGCCAAGGATGCCGATGCTGACAACACAAATCCCCATCACGGCGCCACTGCGGAAGGAAACCCTTAGTCCCTCGTTTAAGCTCTTCTGAGCCGCCGCAGCTGTTCTGCCATTAGACCTGATGGCCATGTTCATACCGATATAGCCCGTTCCTGCAGAGCAAATAGCGCCGAAAATCAATGCGAAGGCTACCCTCACGCCCTGGGCCCATCCGCTCTGCACACCGAAGAGCACACCCAGAATAAGGGCCACGACTATCATGAAGATAGCCAATATTCGATACTCCCGACTCAGGAAGGCCATGGCACCTTCGTGGATGGCTGCTGATATCTCCCTTATCTTCTCCGAGCCTTGGTCACGGCTCAATACATAGCGGATCAGAAACACGGCGAAGGCCAATCCCAAGACGCCGGCAATCACTGCGACCCATATCAGATCTATAGGTTACCTCTTATCTAACTTTTGCTCCAAATCCCTTTGCTTTAGGAACAGGGTGACATCACCGCGGGTTTTCTCCAGGACGCCGCGGATGACATCAGTGGTCCGTCTCAAGCCAGGGGTCAAGGCATCAGGGAAGTCAATGGTCACCAACAAGCTGTAAATATCATCCATGACCTCGAACAGCTGCTCGAAATCCTCCCCGCCACCTCTCCTTAGCGAGTCCAGTAAGTAGCGCCTTAGCTCACCGACAGCCTCGCCAAGCCCATTGAGATAAGCAGCATAGGCAATCCCGAGCTCATCGGGGTCTGGCACAGGCTGACCGCAAATCAAGGCCAATGTAGTCGCAGCCTCGGCATACTCCTTTTGGGCGTTATGGATAAAGCCAGAATGGAAAAGGTCGCCATGATCAGCGAGGACATCATTCAGCTCTTCGAGGCAAGTGCGAGCCGATTTCAATAAACCCCTGGCATTTTCATATTCCCCGCGATGTACGGCGCGGATGGCAGTGGCGCAGTGGAATATCACGTCTCGGGTCAGCTGAAGTGACTTCTCTCTGGCAGCATGCTTGGCGGCTAAACTGGAGCGCACCCTGGCCCCAATTTGCTCTAAGTTAGAAGTAGGTTTTTCCATCTAATTCTCCTTTGTTTCCGCGGCATGAGAAGCTTCTATCTTGGCTGCCAGCCGATGGGCTGCTGTTCTGGCGTCATCAGCACCGAGGACAGCGCTGATGACGGCGATGGCGTCGGCACCGGCAGCGATAACCTGGGCTAAATTCTCCTCATTGATGCCGCCGATGGCAACAACAGGGACTGAGACTGCTTTCTTAACCTGGCGCAGTGTCTCCAGACCGGCAAGACGTGCCCCCAACTTCGAGGTTGTCTCATAAATTGAACCCACACCAATATAATCGGCGCCATCCCCCTCAGCTTTGACGGCCTGCTCAACGGTGGCTGTTGAGCAACCGAGAACCTTATCCAGGGGCAGAATCCGCCGTGCTATGGGTAGGGGTAAATCCTCTTGCCCAAGGTGCAGCCCGTCGGCATCGGTAGCTAAAACCAAATCCAGATGGTCATTTATTATGAAAGGGACGTTGAATAAGGCGCAGGTCCTCCTCAGCCCCTGAGCTATTGGCAACAGCTCCCCCTTGCTTAGCCCTTTATCACGGAGCTGAATCACCCCGGCTCCTCCCTGAAGCGCCTCACGGGTTACCTCGACCTCGCTGCGCCCTTTGAGCGCTTGCAGGTCGATAATCACATAGAGCCCGCTTATTTGCTCCACCTTATCTCGGCGCAGCAACCTTAACGCCAACCTTCGCTCCAGCTCATAAAGGGTGAATCGGGCACGCTTATACCGGGACCAGTCCAGTGCCAGGGGGTGAATCTTAGCTATCTCTTCCAGGACTCGGAGCGATTCTTGCACCCTCTTGGCGTTGGCAGTGGCAACACTGGCAATATCGCCTCGCTCTGCTTCATCAAGGAAGGCAGCGATATCCCCCTCCGAGTCTCGAGCACCAAGTAGCTGGCTTTGAAGCGACCAGTCACTGGGCATGAGCTCGTGGCGCAAGTCCTTTAGCCTTTGGCTTAGTTCGAGGTCGTTTAAGAGGAAGCGAGCTATGTCCTCAAGGACTCGTAAGCCCTCTGCAACTCGATTGAGATTAGCA
>JAUWZY010000091.1 GCA_030615045.1 Chloroflexota bacterium | reverse complement strand
GGCAGCGGGAACAGGAGCGAGCTTGAGGTTGGCTATTTCACTAAATATGGCGATGGTGGCGTTGACATCCTTCCCTTGGGGAATCTGCTGAAGAGCCAAGTCCGGGAATTGGCCAGCTATCTCAGCATCCCAGAGGAGATCATCAACAAGCCACCCTCAGCCGGTCTCTGGCCAGGGCAAACCGATGAGGGGGAGCTGGGAATAAGCTATGAAGAGCTTGACCGCTATCTCATCGGCGGCAAAGCGAGCCAGGAGGTAAAGCAAAGGATCGAGGCATTATCCCGCTCCAGGGCCCACAAGCGGAGGCCGCCACCGAGTCCCCAAAATCCGCCTCGGGATCCTTGCTGAGGGCTTGACTTACCTGAAGAACAGAATACAATAAGTTATGAGGGGACAATGCCGATATATGAATATCTGTGTTCCAACTGCAAGCTCAGATTCGAGTTGCTTCGCCCCATGAGTCGTGCTGATGAGGCTGCCTCTTGTCCCCATTGTCATAGTAGCGCGCCACGAGCCCTCTCCACCTTCGCTTGCGTCTCCAAAGACGCTGAGGGCGAATCTTTCTCCATAGGCGGCTTCAACCCGTGTGGCACCTGTTCCGCGCTCAGCTGCAACACCTGCCAACTTTAACCAAGGAGGTGATGGTGGAACAGGATTTGGACAGCTTTGCTACCTTGGTCTATCTCGTATCCCGGCTGCGAGCTCAAGATGGCTGCCCCTGGGATCGAGAACAAACCCACGCCTCGATCAAGCCATTTCTTGTCGAGGAGGCCTACGAGGTAGTACAGGCTTTGGATCGAGAAGAGCCGGCCAAGCTCTGCGAGGAGCTCGGCGATCTGTTGCTTCAGATAGTGTTACATGCTCAAATCGCCGCCGAAGCCGAGGAATTCGACATCGGCCAAGTCCTGAGCAGCATCAACACCAAGATAATTCGTCGCCATCCCCATGTCTTCGGCGAACTCGAAGTCAAGGATGCCAGAGAGGTGCTGCTGAGCTGGGAGAAGCTGAAGCAAGAGGAGCGGGGGGAGGGCGTCTCCATTCTCTCCAGCGTGCCCGATAACATGCCAGCCCTGGCCTATAGCCAAGCGCTTCAGCAGCGGGCGGCTCGAGTCGGCTTCGATTGGAAGGAACTCAAGGGGGTATTAGAGAAATTGACTGAGGAGCTGGAGGAACTGGAGCAGGCAAAGGATCAGCAGCAAAGGGTTTGCGAATTCGGTGATATCCTCTTCGCCTTAGCCAATGCTGCTCGCTGGCTCGAAGTCGACCTCGAGGCAGCACTGAGGCAGGCCAACCAGAGATTCCGTGACCGCTTTGCCTATATGGAGCAGGCTTGCCAGAGGCGAGGCGTTCCCATTCAGGAGCTTTCCCTGGAGCAGCTTGATGAGCTCTGGGAGGAAGCGAAGCGAAAGGTGTAGCAGCTAGCTTATGAATTGAAACGAATTCATTATCTCCTGCAAGCCTCCAAAGAGCACAATTGACCCTTCAGAAATGGGGACATAGCTTGCGGTAACAGAATAGGTTCTACCTTCATGAAGATGTATTTTTTGGACTTGGAACATAGTCGCTCTTAAATAGGGATGAGACCCAATTAGTATCCCGCTATTGGTATTCTCATAAATATGAACGTCTTCATCCCTTATTTCGAAATCTTGTTCAATAAGTAACTCTCTGGTGAAAGATACTATCTCACTAATGCTAGTGAAAGAGCCCACATCTTCTACAGTGACTACAACATTAGGTCTAAACATTTTGATAGCGTGCTTCGACAATGCCACTATAGGCACGTCTCTTGTAGGCAATGTGAAGACCCCCCCTAAGAAGCCAGTCAAAAATTGAGGCGTTGGCTTCCAGAATTGCCAACTGTCATCTGGCACCGATATTTTGAATTTGTATTTGTCTGAATAGTAGTCTTTGCCGAAAACGCCTTCTCGCGCTTTCCCTATCGCCAACTCCTCTGGCGATTTCAATTTCTTCCAAATATCCCTGCCCACATCAATCACATCAGGCATGACTTTAAATAGCCCGACAACAGTCATAGCTCCTCCAGCGATTTCCATTCCGACCACCTCCCGTCTTCATGTCGGGGCGGGCGGATTCGAACCGCCGACCTCAGCGTCCCGAACACTGCGCGCGAACCTGGCTGCGCTACGCCCCGCAACCATAATTATAGCACGCCAAGGCGGTTTATCGCTAAGTCCTTTGCACTTCAATTAGCAAAATGGTAAAATAGATGCTCAAAAAGAAGGGCGGAAATGGTTCTCAGCGACCGAACTATCAAAGAGGAAATCAGCCGGGGGCGGATTGTCATCGAGCCCCTGGATCCTGCTTGCATTCAGCCGGCAAGCGTTGACATTCACCTGGACAAAAAGCTCCGTGTCTTCAGGACCTGGCGCCACCCCTTTTACATCGATGTCAAGCAAAACCTGGCTGACCTCACCGAGCTGATAGAGATCGACGAGGAAAAACCCTTCTTCCTGCAGCCCGGCGAGTTCGTGTTGGCGAGCACAGTGGAGTGCATCACCCTGCCCGATGATATCGTGGGCCGGCTTGAGGGCAAAAGCTCCTTGGGTCGGATTGGGCTTTTGATCCATTCCACCACCGGCTATGTCGACCCGGGCTGGCATGGTCACCTTACTCTGGAGCTGTCAAATGTGGCCAAGCTGCCGATGACCCTCTACTATGGGATGAAGATCGGGCAGATCTCCTTTATCCGGCTCACCTCGGCTGCCGAAAATCTCTACGGCTCGGAGGCTTTGGGCAGCAAATACCAGGGGCAAACCGAGCCCACGCCAAGCAGATCCTATCAGGATTTCGAGGAAAAATAGGAATCAAAACGCTTGTGGATTATATGCAGCGTGCCCTTTCCTTAGCTAAGAAGGCTTTGGGCAATGTCAGCCCTAACCCTGCCGTGGGGGCGGTGGTGGCCAAGGATGGGGAGATAGTGGGCGAGGGGTATACCCAGCCCCCGGGCTCAGCCCATGCTGAGGTGGTGGCTCTGCGCCAGGCTGGAGACAGGGCTCGTGGCGCTGCTATGTATGTCACCCTGGAGCCCTGCTGTCACTTCGGGCGCATCCCTCCCTGCACCCAGGCCATCATCGTGGCCCAGATCTCAGAGGTTCACATGGCAACAGAGGACCCCAATCCCCAGGTTTCGGGTCGGGGACGAGCTGAGCTCGAGGCGGCAGGAATCAAGACATATCTCGGCGAGCATGAAGAAGAGGCGCGGGAAATCAATGAAG
>JAUWZY010000008.1 GCA_030615045.1 Chloroflexota bacterium | reverse complement strand
GAAATGAGGGGTGGTGCTTTAGCGCCATTCCTCTTATTTTTTCATACCAGCTTGAACAATTAACCCCCAATCACTATAATTGACCTTAGGGGAAGGGGGAGCAATGTCGTTTGTGGTAACTATTTATGTGCCCGAGGGTATCATTATGGCTTCTGATAGCAGGCAGTCGGCCACCATCGAGAGAAAGACCGCTGAGGGTGAGAAGTTTCCACCGATCCAAACTGTGGCCTCAGATTTCACCTATAAACTGTTCCTGTTGAAACAACAGGAGGTGGGGATATCGGCATATGGTGAGACCCTCTTAGGTGGGGTGCAGATGGAAAGTCATATCCAGCGGCTTGAGGAAGAAAGGATAAAAGATAATGATACGGTGGATAAAGTAGCAGATAAGCTCATGGCTTACTTTGGAGGGAAGTTTCCTCAAGCTAACACTGTATTTCATGTCGCTGGCTTTAAGAAGGAAGAGGGGATAAGCGTCCCTCATCTATATGTATGTTATGTGGGGAAAAATAAGCGGGAAAGGGTGAATTTCGATATAAATGCCAATCGGGTGAAATACGGCTGCTCCTGGGGAGGAGAAACTGATGTCATCCTGTTGTTATTAAAACCGTACCAGGTTTTAGGGGTGGATAATAAGCCTACCCCGGTAACCAGTTTCCCCATCGCCTGGGATAGCATGAATCTCCAAGACGCAATTGATTTTGCCATTTATGCGGTGAGGACAACCATCGATAGCATAAGGTTCCAGGCACGACCTAAGACTGTGGGTGGTGAAATCGATGTCTTACTGCTAACACCTATAGAGGCTGAATGGGTGCAAAGAAAGCAATTACATGGCGAGAGAAAAATAGGGGCTTAGGCCTGCCTGGCCTTTCTTCTTCTTCTAACAAAGTAATAAACAACCCCACCGATGGCAGCGCTTCCCATTATCACTATGAAAGCGATGGCGTAGCTGGACACGCCTCCAGCTTCTCCCGATGATGATTCCCCATATTTTATGGTGAGGTAATTCCAGGTTTCGCCATCAGAGACCTTGCCGGTGACTATTATATCGTCATCGGAGTCCACAGCCACACTATAAGCACATTCTTGATTAAGACGATCGTAGGTTATGCTCCAGATTTCACTGCCATCCGGGCTGTATTTTATGGTGTAATAGTAATGCGATATCTCCGGATGAATAACAATATCCGGCTGGGCGTATATAGAAAACGCAAGGTAAAAGCTACGCCCGGTGATTATTATGTTATCTGTGGAATCCACAGCGGCTCCATAAGCTGTAGCACCAGGGAGCGCCGTATAAGTAGCTGTAATGGCTACCCCATTCCCCGGCGGACTATCAAATGTAATCTTACCTGTTGCGTAATTAATGGTGTAGTTGGTTGTCAGCACATAGTTCAAGTAGATCTTCTCGGAGCCAGCAATGATGGGATGGTAACCCAGCATGAACTCAGTTTTGCTGCCATCGCCAGTGCCCACAGCTTCACCTGGAGCTCTATATGTATATGGTGAATGGTAGGTTAGAGGCTCCGTCCAGAATTGGGCGCCATCGGGATAGTATTTTACCGTACAGTAATACCAGGTCGAGTTCCCCCCCAAGGCAATGGACCCACCGGTGACCACTATATTCCCCTCCGAATCCACAGCTACATCTTGGGCAGCATCGTGGCCACCACTGTCATAGGTCGCATTCCAGAGCTGTGTGCCATTGGGAGCATATTTTATCGTATAGTAATCATTGGTGCCGGTTCCGGTGACATTCTTAGCATAGCCGGTGACGATTATGTTGTCATCAGGATCAACAGCCACACCGGTAGCCTCATCATAATCTCCGCCGTCGAAGGTTATGTTCCACAGCTCGGTGCCATTGGGGGTATATTTTATGGTGTGGTAGTTATTGGCAGAGCGACCGGTGACGATTACATTGTCATTGGAATCGACTGCCGCGGCAAAAGCCCTATCATCGCCGCCGCCGTCATAGGTTCTGTTCCACAGCTCAGTGCCATTGGGGGCATATTTTACCGTGCAGTAATCATAAGCACTGTCCCCTCCAGCATAGCCGGTGACAATTATATTGTCATTTGAGTCCACAGCAATGCCCTGAGCCTCGTCATCGCCACCAGCCCAGTCGAAGGTTCTGTTCCAGAGCTCGGTGCCATTGGGGGCAAATTTTACGGTGCAGAAAGTCCCATCTGATACCCCGGTGACTATCACATTGTCATTGGAATCCACAGCTACACCAAGGGCAACATCATCGCCTCCGCCATTATAGCGTTGCTCCCAGGCCATGAAGACGCTTTGCGCCGTGGCCACGTTCGGGGGCAGAATAACTGTGGGGAGCAGCAGGGCCAAAATAAGTAGTGGCAATAGCACCCTGCTCACTGCTCTGCTCCTGACTTTAATTGGCTACACATCTAAATTCTTCGCTTGCCTGGCGCGGGCCTGGATGAAGGCCTTTCTCGGGGGCACGGCATCGCCCATGAGCATCTCTATAATCTCTCCCGCTTTCATCGCATCCTCGATGATGACCTGGAGGGTTTTCCGTGACTTTGGGTCCATGGTGGTCTCCCACAGCTGCTCCGGGTTCATCTCGCCGAGCCCCTTATAGCGCTGGAGCTCCAGATTCTTGTCCCCAAGCTTGGCGACCAATTCCTCCTTTTCGTTCTCGGAGTAGACCCAGAACTGCTCCTTGCCCTTTTTAATGCGGTACAGAGGTGGCTGGGCGATGTAAAGGTGGCCATTTTCGATGAGCCCGGCCATGTAGCGGAAGAAGAAGGTCAGGAGCAGGGTTCTGATATGGGAGCCATCGACATCGGCGTCGGTCATGATGATAACTCGATGGTAGCGAAGCTTAGATAGGTTTAACTCGGAGCCAGTGCCAATGCCAAGGGCGGCGATGATAGCTCTGATCTCATCATGGGCCAGCATTTTACTGGGAGCGGCCTTTTCCACATTCAGTATCTTGCCTCGAAGTGGCAGGATCGCCTGGAAGTGTCGCTCCCGCCCCTGCTTGGCCGAGCCACCTGCGGAGGGGCCTTCAACAAGATATAGTTCACGGAGGGCCGGATTCCTCTCCGAGCAATCGGCCAGCTTGCCGGGGAGGGTCTCGCTATCGATCGTGGCCTTCTTTATCACCAGCTCTCGCGCCTTTCTCGCTGCCTCACGGGCCTGAGCGGCGTTAAGGCACTTCTCCACAATCGTCTTGGCTTCTTGAGGGTGCTCCTCAAGGTAGCGCATCATTCCCTCTGTGGCTATAGATTCCACCTGATTCTTCACATCGGGGTTGCCCAGCCTCCTTTTGGTCTGACCCTCGAACTGGGGCTCGGTGAGCTTGACGCTGATGATAGCGCTAAGCCCTTCTCTGACATCGTCGCCGCTGAGATTGGGCTCATTTTCCTTGAGCAGCTTATACTTTCGGGCGTAGTCATTGAGCGCTCGGGTCAGCGCTGCTCTGAAGCCAGTGAGGTGGGTGCCGCCATCGCTGGTGTTAACGCAGTTGGCGAAGCTGAAGGTTGATTCGGTAAAGCCCTCGTTATACTGAATGGCAGCTTCAACCATGGTGCTATCCACCATTCCGGAAATATGAATCGGTCTGGGATGCAGCTTCGGCCTTTTCCTATTGAGATGGCGGACGAAGCTAACGATGCCGCCCTCGAAGTAGAAGGTTAGCTCGCGGTCGTGCTGCTCATCCTGAAAGCTTATCTCCACTCCTTTGTTTAGATAGGCCATCTCGCGGAAGAATTGGGCCAGAGAGTCGAAATCATAGTCCAGCTTGCCGAAGATCTCCTTATCGGGGAGGAAGGTAACGCTGGTGCCGTTGCCATCAGCGTCGCCGATGACCGTGACCGGGCTCAGGGGGACCCCACACTGATATTCTTGGCGATAAAGCTTGCCCTCCCGCCTGACCTCCACCTTGAACCAGGCGGAGAGGGCATTGACTACCGCAGCGCCCACCCCGTGTAGGCCGCCACAGACCTTGTAGCTTTGGCCGCCGAATTTAGCCCCGGAGTGCAGGGTGGTCATCACTGTTTCTACAGCTGAGACCTTGGTGCTGGGGTGTATCTCGGTAGGGATGCCCCTGCCGTTATCAGCTACCGTGACCCGGCGGTCTTTGTGGATGGTGACCTCAATCCGGTCGCAATAGCCGGCCATGGCTTCATCGATGCTGTTATCCACGATCTCATTGACTAAGTGATGGAGCCCCCGCTGGTCAACGCCGCCGATATACATGCCCGGGCGGAGGCGCACCGCCTCAAGCTCGCCCAATACCTGGATATCCCGTGCTGTATACTGTTCCATCTTATTTGCCCTGGACCAAGGATAGAAACTCGGAGCGGGTGGCAACGCTCCTTCGGAAAAGCCCCCTCATCGCTGAGGTGACGATAGTGCTCCCCGGCTTCTCCACGCCACGCATAATCATGCACAGGTGCTCTGCCTGAACCACCACGCCCACACCTTGCGGATTCAAGGCCTGGATAATGGTGTCGGCGATCTGGGTGGTGAGGCGCTCCTGTATCTGGGGTCTGCGGGCCAAGATATCGACCACCCTGGCCAATTTGCTTACCCCGGCGACACGACCTCGGGGAATATAGCCGATATGAACTGCACCGTAGAAGGGGAGGAAGTGATGCTCACACATGGAGTAGAACGGAATGTTCTTGGCCACCACCATCTCTTGGTGCTCCTCCTCAAAGCCGACCATAAGCTCCTGTTTGGGGTCCATGCTCAGCCCCTGGAAGAGCTCGGCATACATATCGGCGATGCGCCTCGGGGTGTCAACTAATCCCGCTCGTTTTGGATTCTCCCCGATGGCCTCGATTATGGAAACCATGGCCTTTTCAATTTTTCCCCCGTCGATCATGTAACCACTCCTTCATAGCTTGGAGACGATGACCTCCTCCACAGCCTCAAGCTGGGCGGGGAACTCAGCCAGGGTTGGAGCCGATTTCAATGCCGTATCAGGGTCCTTAAGCCCCGTCCCCGTGATCACACAGACAACCCTGGCCGTGCTCAGCTTCAGCTCTCCTTTTATCATCTTGATCACCCCGGCTAAGGAAGCAGCTGAAGCCGGCTCGCCAAAGATGCCCTCCTCGCTGGCTAATAGCTTGTAGGCGGTGAGGATTTCCTCATCGCTGACACAGTCGATTACCCCCGAGGACTCATCCCTGGCCGCCAGCGCGCCCTGCCAGCTCGCCGGGTTTCCGATGCGTATCGCAGTGGCTATGGTCTTGGGCTCTGCTACCACTCCACCCCTGACAATGGGGGCTGCTCCTTCCGCTTGAAAGCCCATCATCCTGGGCCTCTTGCTCGCCTTTTGATATTGCACAAATCCCCTCCAGTAAGCGGTGATATTTCCCGCATTGCCCACCGGGATGAAGAGATAATCCGGGGCATCGCCCAAGGTATCGATGATTTCAAAGGCAGCCGTCTTCTGTCCCTCGATGCGATGAAGGTTTAGGGAATTGACCAGAGTTATGGGATGTTTTTGGATCAAGGCTCGCACCATCCCCAGGGCCTTATCGAAGTTGCCATCGATAGACAACACCTCAGCGCCGAAGGTTATAGCTTGGCTGAGCTTGCCCAGGGCGATATAGCCCCCGGGCACGATAACAAACACCTTCAGTCCGCAGTGAGCCCCGTAAGCTGCTGCCGAGGCGCTGGTGTTTCCCGTGGAGGCGCAGATCAGAGCCCTGCTCCCCGCCTCCAGCGCCTTAGCCACAGCAACAACCATGCCCCGATCCTTAAACGAACCGGTAGGGTTGCAGCCCTCCAATTTGAAATAGAGCTCGCCAATGCCGAGCTCCTTCTCCAGCCGCAGTGAGCGAACCAGCGGCGTGTCTGCTTCGCCCAGGGTGATGATCGGTGTCTCGGGCGTTAGCGGAAGGAACTCGCGGTATTTTTCAAGCAGGCAAGCTCTCATCTCTTCGCTAATCCTCGACCCTGATGAAGTTGCTGATCTCCTTGACCACTTCAAGCGCTGCCATCTCGTTTAACGCTTTTTGCACCGCCGCCTCCCTGGCGGGATGGGTCATGATCACGATCTCCGCGGTTTGTGCCATCCTATCGGTTTCCTTCTGGATCACCGAGGAAATGCTGATCAGTTGCTCGCCCAGGGTCTTAGCGATCTGTCCCAAGACCCCAGGGCGGTCAGTCACCGTCATCCGCAGATAATATCTGGTCTCGATCTCGGAGACGGGCTTGACTATCTTATTTGGGTCCAGCCAGAGCTCAAGGCCTGGCGAGAGCCCCAGATTGATGCTTTGGGCTAAGCAAATGACATCGGCGATGATAGCGCTTGAGGTGGGGAGAGCACCAGCCCCCTCTCCATAGAAGAGCACCTTGCCTATCAGGTCGCCCTCTATTTGCACTGCATTGAAAACGCCATCTACTTTGGCCAGGAGAATATCCTCCGAGAGGAAGACCGGGTGCACCTGTATTTGAAGCGAATGGCCCTCCTTTTTAGCGATGGCTAAAAGCTTTATGGCATATCCCAGCTCCTTGGCGTAGCGGAAATCACGAGGAGCAAGGCGAGAGATACCCTCATAATAGACGTCCTCGGGGCGGACCTCGACATGAAAAGCCAAGGTGGCTAAGATGGCCAGCTTATAGGCAGCATCGGTGCCATTGACATCGTTTGACGGGTCGGCTTCGGCATAGCCAAGCTCCTGAGCTTGCTTTAGCGCTGTGGCAAAGTCCAGCCCCTCCTTGCCCATTCTGGTCAGGATATAGTTGGTGGTCCCGTTGATGATGGCATAAATCGCTGAGATGTCATTAGCCAGGAGGTCCTGTTTTAATGGCGAGATCAAAGGGATTCCACCACCTACGCTTGCTTCATAAAGGAGGTTGACCTTATGCTCAGCGGCTAAGGTCAAAAGCTCAACACCATGTTTGGCCATCACCTCCTTATTGGCGGTAACGACGTGCTTGCCGGTCAAGATAGAGTCCCTGATGTATTCCCAGGCTGGGCTCTCACCACCCAGGGCTTCGATGACAATATCGATCTCGGGGTTGTTGATGATTTTTTCTGCCTCTGTAGTCAGGAGCTCGGGCTCAATGTTGAGCCGCGGTCCTTTAGCCGGGTCCCGCTCTAAGATCCCTTTTATCTCCAAGGGAGAGCCAGCCTGCCGGGCAATGGTTTCTCCCTTCCCTCTTAGGGCCTTGGCCACCCCGCCTCCCACGACCCCTAAACCCAGTAAGCCGATGCCAATTCCTTCCTTCACCGCTAATCCCTGAGCCCAACGCCCCCGCTCCAGCGGATATGGCTTGGCGTATAGGGCAATAGTGCAAGATAACGGGCCCTCTTTATCGCCAGGGTCAGCAGCCGCTGATGGCTGGAACAGGCCCCGGTCCTGTGTCGGGGCTCGATCTTCCCCCGATCGGAGATGAAGCGACGCATTGTGACTGTGTCCTTGTAATCTATATCATCGATTCTATTAACGCAAAAATAGCAAACCTTCGGTTTGGGGACGTATCTCCTTCTGTCGCTCCTCATCCTGTTGCTCTTCATCATGTTACTTGCCCAATATCGTTTAGAAAGGTAGCTCTTCTGGCTCCACTGGCTCCACTGGCTCCACCAATTCCTCTTCCGGGCCTAACTCGGAGGGGACAACAGGTCTGCGGTCGAGGAAGATGACCCTATCAGCTTGGATTTCGATCCGAAATTGGGTTCTCCCATCTTGTGACTCCCAGGACCGGGTTCTCAGCCTGCCCTCGACATAAACCCGTTGCCCTTTACTCAGAAACTGGTTGCAGCTCTCAGCCTGCCTCCTCCAGGTGATAACATCAAACCATTCCGTCTCCTTCCTTCGCTCCCCATCGGAGGCAGTGAACATCCGATTGGTGGCCAGGCGGAAGGAGGTCACTGGAGTCCCGTTGGGGGTGAAACGCATCTCAGGGTCTGTGCCCACATTGCCAATGATCATCACCTTATTCAGCCATGCCATTTCCCTCTCCTTTTCGCTTGATCTAAGCGTTCAATCTGACGAGCAAGTGACGGAGGAATTCATCTGAGAGTCTGAGGCTTGCTTTGAGTTCCCCCGCCTTGTTTGACTCCAGCTCAAGCTGTGTTACCACATATTCCCCCTCCCTGTAGTGCTTTATGGGATAGGCCAACTTTCTCCTCCCCCAGCGATCGACCTTGATCGTGGCTCCACCCAGTTGGCTGATAAGCTGGGTCATCTTGTCGAGGACGCTGGGGATATTCTCCTCAGTGATATCTGGGTTGATGATCACTGCCAGTTCGTAGCGCTGCACCAATATCCTTCTTTAAACCGATTTTACAGACTCCATTATACCATGTAAAAGCGAATCATGAAAGCTATTCATCGAGACCGGGGACGGGAAAGCGAGAGCTCAGCTCTGCCACCTCCGTAGCCACCTCCTGATACACCTTGTCATCACCGAGGTGGGACAGCACCCTGACGATGAGCCCGGCGAGGCGCTTCATCTCCTCGGCACCAAGCCCGCGCGTGGTCACTGCTGGAGAGCCTAACCTGATGCCGCTGGTGAGTTGAGGGGGATGTGGGTCAAAGGGGATTGAGTTCCTGTTGACGATTATGCCCACCGCCTCCAGGGCTTCTTCAGCTGCTTTGCCGCTGATGCCCGTTGCTGATAGGTCCACCAGGATAAGATGGTTATCGGTGCCGCCGGAAACAAGACGCAATCCCATTCCTTGGAGCTCTTCACCGAGGACCTTGGCGTTTTCCAGCACTTTCCTTTGATAGGCGACGAATTCAGGTTGCATTGCCTCCTGAAAGGCTACCGCCTTGGCCGCTATAGTGTGCATTAGGGGGCCTCCCTGAAGCCCGGGGAATATAGCCCGGTCTAAGGAGGAGGCCGATTTTGCTTGACAGAGGGCGAATCCTCCCCTTGGCCCGCGCAGTGTCTTATGGCTGCTGGAGGTAACCACCTCGGCATGAGGGGTCGGGTTGGGATGGAGCCCTGCGGCGACCAGACCGGCGATATGAGCCATATCCACCATGAGCCTTGCTCCAACTCTATCGGCGATTTGGCGAAAGCGGGCAAAATCGATGACTCTGGGGTAGGAGCTGGCCCCGGCTACGATGAGCTTGGGCTTATGGGCTAATGCCAGCCGTTCTATGTCATCGTAATCCAGATGCTCTGTAGCTCTATCAACGCCGTAATGGAGAAAACGGTAGAATTTGCTCGAGAAGTTGACTCTGCTGCCATGGCTGAGATGTCCCCCCTGGTCTAAGCCCATGCCCATAATGGTGTCACCGTATTGCAGCAGGGCGAAGTATGCTGCCATGTTAGCCTGAGAGCCGCTATGGGCCTGGACGTTGGCATGTTCGGCGGCAAAGAGCCTCTTTGCCCGGTCAATAGCCAGCTCCTCTACTATATCAATAATACGACAGCCGCCGTAGTAGCGGTTTCGGGGGTAACCCTCGGCATACTTATTAGTCAGCGCGGAGCCTTGAGCTTCAAGCACTGCCTTGCTGGCATAGTTCTCAGCGGCAATGAGGTTGATTTGAAGTCGCTGCCGCTTCCCTTCCTCAGCAATGGCAACAAACACCTCGGGATCGATACCTGCTACAATGTCCATTTCCTCAAGCTAAAGAGCCACGCCATGAAAGCGTGACCCTACCTCTATTCCCCCGTCAGGAGATGATAACTTCCACATCCACTTCCCGAGATAGTTAACGCAAGTTTACCGCAAATAGCCCCAACTTGTCAACCTGAGCCGTCTTGACGGAGCTCGACCTTGAGCCCAAGCTGTGACAAATTCTTATAAACGCCGAATTGGAAGAGGGAAAGTGCCGGAATTGGGAGCAAGTCCCTTCTCCAAATCCGCTTGGCTGGGCCTACTCTATCTTTTATGGCGTTCCCTGAGGGCGATAAAGGATGGCAGCACCGCAAAGGCAGCGATGGCACAAAGGGCTGTGCCAAAGGCAAGAGACAGCCCTACATCCCTAAGCCCAACAAACCAAGAGGTGGCTAGAATAACAAAGGCAATGATGGAGGTTATGGCAGCTATGAGTATTGCTCCCCCAGTGGTGGCAAGAGAGGTGGCTATGGATTTCTCCACGGAGTGCCCCTGTTTTCTCTCCTCGTCATAGCGGCGCAGAAAATGGATGCAGTAGTCAATGCCCAAGCCCAAGAATAGGGGAAATATAGCCATGGTTACTACAGTTATGGGTATATCGAACACATGCATAATGCCCAAGGTCCACGCCATGGCTATGCCTAGAGTACACAAAATGATTATGGGTGCCGAGAGCTTGCGGAAGCCCAAAGCTAGAACAACGATTAATCCGGCAATGGCGAAGATAGCCAACTTGAATTGCTCCCAGGGCAATCTCTCCTGTATTTGCTCCAACACCATCGGCAATCCAACTGCTGTCAGCTTGAGGCCGTCCTCGTATTTGGCGAGTACATCGTTCATTTCCCCTAAAACCTGCTCACGAAGCTCCGGCGTGGTGAGTGGCTCGGTAAGGTAGAGATGTGTCAATATGGCTTGACCATGAGCTTCTACGTCTTCCTCTGGATACTCGGGCCTGACGGATCTAACACTATCCAGACTCTCGAGTTCGGCCCATAATTGGGCTATCTCTCCCATAGATGCTTGGATGTTATCAGCTTGAATCAGGACTATTACCGGGGACGCCTCGCTCAAATTGATGCCGAGATTATCCTCTATCCAATCCATTGTTTGCATAGATTCCAGGTCACGAGGAACCATCTCCCGGAATCCCATACTAAACTCTATCCTGGAACCGAAATAGCCGCCGAGAATGGCAAGAGCGATTGCTATAGTCAAAATAGGTAGGGCAATTTTTATGATTTGTCTGGAAAATTTTTCTAAAATACTATACCCCCAAACAGGATTGGCCTCAATGCGGGGCTACGCACGGCTGTCCTGAGCGAATCGCTTGCAACATTATAGCACACTCGGCTTGGATACAAATTCAGGGTTGTGTTCCAGGCAGGTGGGAAAGCGTACACATGGTGGAGCACTACACGACAAGTATAGAGTTTGAGGACAGCCTCAGGCTTTATCACAATCTTGAAGCCCGATGAGCAGAGGGTCAATAGGGGGCTTTTGCGAAGGGATTTGGCTGTAGGGGAACACTGAGAGGACGATACCTGCTACATTTCGTAGCTGACAATCTTTGCGCTATAGGCATGAACCTGAATCTTAAATAGCTTTTTCCTGCCAGTTGAGAGGAATCTTCCCTTTGTAGCGAAATGTCCTTCAACCTCATATACTGGCTCAGCACCCAGCGCTTTGAGCACAGCCCGATCAAAATTCACCTTAGCATCGGCGTGTCTGCCCAATATGAACCTCTCCACTGCCCTTTCAGCATCCTCTACGCCGATAAGCTCCTTTTTTTCTTCCTGCTCCATTTCCTCCCCCTAGAGTCTAAGAGAATATCTTCCCGCAATCACAGCACTCAAAGCGATTGGAGTAGGCGCCTCGAACATAGGGGCTACCGCAGTTTGGACAGCGAACTGTGGGATGAGGTCGCCGGCCCCTCTTCTTCGGCGATAGCCAAGATTTGATTTTAGAGAAAAGTCCCATCCCTTAGATCTCCTCAAGATATGTCCAAATCTTCCTATCTGAACAGCCCTGAGCCAAGCTCATATGGCAGCAGGGAGTCAACGGGATACGCACCACGCCTCCTCCTTTCATATCTGCTCCCAGGCGTCTCCCTGTGTAATGATGGTCATACCCAACGGCCAACTACCTCACGGCCATTATACTAACAAGTGCTCTGCTCTACAAGCGTTATGGTTTCGAGTTCCCATAGCCCCAAACCGAAAATGTGGGAAAGGTCGCCCCTGATACCGTCAATTAGTCCAAGGGCACCGGCAATTATGGTCAAAACCGCTCCTGCTGTGAGCAGCCCGCTTCTATGTCTGGCAACTGGCATCTCTATCTCCTTCCCTATAGCAGTTTGTTCACGTGTATCTCCTGAATATGACCCTTCTGTCTATGCCTGCTCTCTCCAAGTCCGCCGCTGGGCTATATTCAGTGTTGTATAGCCTACTTTCGGAATAGCCCCTTGACCTTATCAAAGAAAGAGGGGGAGCCAAGCTTCCTTAGGAAATCGCCCCATTCTGCCTCAGCTTTGGCCTTTCGGTCAAGGTCTTTGATTCGCTGCTCCATCAGTTCCAGGACTCTCTTCTCCTCACCAGCATCCATCCATGTCCCATGCCCCCGTTCGCAAAAGTCGAGCTCCAGATTGTAGGCACGGTAGTCAAATCGCTGCATCCGCCCTCCGCATTTAGGACAGACGAGTTCGCCCTCAAAGGAGCGGAACATCAAGCTCCCCTTGAGTTCGTCTTTGTCGAAAGCCATGTCCTCAAGCTGGTCGAGCTCGCCGTAATCGAGCCACATACCCTCACAGTTGGGGCATCGGTCAGCCTCAATCCCCCGGTAATTCTCAACTCTTAACTCACTATGGCAGCGTGGACAGTCCATGATGCTCCTCCCTTCAAATCAACTTTGAGAATATTCCTTACGAACCATTTGAGCTTCTCGCTATTACCTCACTTCCCCTTTTTCGTTTCGCGTGTCTTGGACTTGTTGTTCCGAGCTTCATATTGTTGTATCTTCTTGCTAAATCCCTTCATACGGAACCAGGATGGGGTGCGATAACCTTTCACCGTCTCTCCAAATCCGCTTGGCTGGGCTATTGATTTAAACTAATTCTCCTTAATTACAGCTAATACTACCTCTCCATCTTCTATTACAACTTCCATTGTTTGCCCGCAACCTGGGCAAAGAATATTGCCTCTGTAGTTCGCTTTTGAAGAATCGAGAGGAATGGGCTCCCCGCATCTCAGGCAAATTGGACCTTTCTTTGGTTGTTCTTTATGGGAGAGCTTATGCTCTATGAACTCTTCCACTGTGTCAAAGCTTAATCCACAAGAAAAGCACTTAAAAGGCATATATCTCCTCTCTTTGATACCTTACCAATTTGCCTATCACGAATATGCTTGGCTGAGCTACATGGAGACACTAGTAGTAGCCCAGCCTTGAATACTTTATGTTTATTATAGTGACATATGCTCTGCTTTACAAGCGTTATGGTTTCGAGTTCCCATAGCCCCCAAACCGAAAATGTGGGGAAGGTCGCCCCTGATAGCCGATCGTCTTGATTTTCCTTGTGTTAAGCAATATGGTAAGATATTAGGTGATTTCGTATCTGGGGAAGTGCCGGAATTGGCAGACGGGCATAACTTAGGATCATGTGCCTTCGAACATGGGGGTTCGAGTCCCCCCTTCCCCACAAAGCGATTTTGGTGGGTTTTAGAGGTCATAGAGTCGATGAAAGCTTTGATACTGGCCGGCGGCAGAGGTACCAGGCTTGAGCCTCTTACCAAGTCACCAAGCTCTATGATTATCAAAGCCCTGATGAGGAATGCCGCCCCTGGAATGATCCCACTATAATAGACTCCAAGACAGGAGAGCCATTTGACTGGAACAAGCCGCCTCATAAATAGAGGCCAGGAGGTGATATGAAGAGGATCTCCATAATCGGTGCTGGTCGTGTTGGGCTGGTAGTTGCCGCCTGCTTTGCCAAAATGGGAAACAAAATCACCGTGGTCGATATCGACGAAAGGAAGATAGCAGAGATAAACAGTAAAGTCTCACCTATTGCCGAGCCGGGGCTGGATGAGATTTTGAACGAGTTTGAAATCGAAGCGACATCGGATTATGAAAAGGTTATAGATTCAGAGGCGATCTTTATCTGTGTAGACACCCCTGCCAAGAAGGATGGCTCTATTTCACTGGAAAGTATAACGGCGGCAACAGAGCAGATTAGCAACGTACTAAAGTGCAGGGAAAGCTATACCCTGATCACAATAAAAAGCACAGTTGTCCCGGGCACCAGCGAGGAGGTTATCCTCCCCATCCTGGAAAGTTCGGGGAAAAGAGCGGGAGAGGATTTCGGGCTTTGCATGAGCCCGGAATTCCTCAGAGGAGGAAGGGGAATAGAGGACTTTATGTATCCAGCCAGGATCATCATCGGGGAGCATGATGCCAAATCCGGAGATATGCTCTGTGATCTGTACCAGGTTTTCGATGCCCCCATCATGCGAACGGATCTGAGGACTGCGGAGATGATAAAGTACGCCTCCAATATTTTCCTTGCCACTAAGGTGTCTTTCATAAATGAGCTCGGCAATATCTGCAAGCTGTTGGGAATCGATGCTTACGAAGTGGCAAAGGGGATGGGCTTTGATGACCGCATCGGCGATAAATTCCTGAACGCCGGGCTTGGCTTCGGTGGTTCCTGTCTCACCAAGGACCTCAAGGCGCTGATCGCTAGGGCAAAGGAGATAGGGTATGAGCCGAAGCTACTTGAGCAGGTGTTAGGCTTAAACGAAAGGCAGGCACTAAAGGTGCTGGAGCTGTTGAAAAGGCACATCCCAGTAAGGGGCAGCACCATAGGTCTATTGGGCTTAGCCTTTAAACCAGGAACCGACGACATAAGTGATTCCATGGCGATAACGATTGCTGAGACCTTGACCGAGGAAGGGGCAAAAATCAAAGCCTATGATCCGTTAGCCATGCACAATTTCCAAAAGTCATTCCCCTGGCTGGAATGTTCAACCCCGGAAGAGGTTTTAAACTGCGATGCAGTTGTTATCGCTACGGAATGGGAGGAGTTTAACAGGCTGGATTATAGGGGCAAAATCGTTATAGACGGGAGAAGAGTGCCTAAAGCCAGAGAGGCAAGGATCTATGAAGGGATTTGCTGGTGAACGAGAGCCTGAGGCAGATAAAGCAACGAATTAGCAGCCCCCTATACCGGGACTCCCTCTATGGAGGTATTCGGCGGGGAGTTACTCTGCCGCCCTGGCCAAAGAGTTCCTCCTCAACAAGGTGACAGATGATATGGCCGATGGTTATATGAGCCTCTTGGATGCGAGGGGTGCTGGTGGATGGCACCGAGAGCACATAATGAGCTAATTCCTTGAGCTTGCCTCCTTGCCCGGTGAGGGCGATGGTCACAGCGCCGCTGCGGTTGGCCTCTTCTATGGCCAGAAGCACATTGGCCGAGCTGCCACTGGTGCTGATGCCGATGACTATGTCGCCCTTTTTCACCAACCCTCGAAGCTGTCGGGCAAATACCGCATCATACCCGTAGTCATTGGCGATGGCGGTCAGGGACGAGGTGTTGGTGGTGAGGGCTATTGCCGCAAGTGGCTCTCGATCGCGTGAGAACCTTCCGGCGAGCTCGCAGGCGATGTGCTGGGCATCCGCCGCGCTGCCGCCATTGCCGAACAGCAGCACCTTGTTTCCCCGGCGCAGTGCCTGAACCAATTGGTCGGCGATGGCCACCACGGTCTTGGCCTCGGCCTGAAGGCTCTCTTTGAGCTGCATGCTTTCCTCGATTTGCCTCACTACCATGTCTTCTCTGTTCATCCCTGTTGCTACCTCCCGCCCGCCTCCCATGTCTGCAAGCCACTGAAATCGAAGGAAAAGTCGGCGATTTGCCCGCCGAGCCTCCCCAGCCTTTCGGCTACAGCGTGTTTCCTATCGAACTCGCAGAACAGGAGCAGATAACCGCCGCCTCCCGCCCCCAGCAGCTTACCTCCCATGGCGCCACCTTGTCTCGCTGCCTCATAAAGCTGGTCGATGTGGGGATTCGTTATCTTGGTGGAGAATCTCCTCTTGTTATTCCACGCCTGGTGCAGCAGAGAGCCGAACTCGTCCAGTTCCCCCAGGAGCAGGGCATTTTTCATCTTGCCCGCCAGCGACTTTATCTCGTCCAGTGCCTGGATCACATCCTGTTTCCTTTGTACATAGCGGCTCACCTGGTCCTCGATGATCCCGGCGGACAGCCGCGTCTCCCCGGTGTAGCAAAGTATCAGCCTGTACTGCAGCTCGTTAATGATATCCTGGTCGATACGAAGCGGGTTAACGATGGTTCTGTCGCCCAGGAACTCGATGAAGTTGAATGCGCCGAAGGTGGCGGCGTATTGATCCTGTTTCCCTCCCTTGATCCCGAGTTCCTCCCTCTCGATACGATAGGCGAGCTCGGCGATCTCGTAGTTGGTGAGGGGGAGCCTTAGCCAGTGCTTGATCGCTCCAACCAGACCCACTACCAGGGCAGATGATGACCCCAGGCCGGAACCAGGCGGTGCATCGCTGTGTAGCAGGAGTTCGCAGCCCTTCCTTATCCCCATCACCTGGGTAACCGCTTTCACCAAATCCAGCTTGCCATCATATTGGAGTTCGCTGTTTACGTTGTACTTAACCAGGGTCTCGTAGTCCAGCGAGCTGACGCTAACGGTATCATCATCACGCTCGATCAGCGTGCAATAGGTATATTTGTCGATGGTGGCGCTGAGGACAGCCCCGCCCTGCTCCTCGGGATAAGGCGACACATCGGTGCCTCCCCCGCCAAAGCTGATCCTCAATGGGGCTTTGCTTCTGATGAACTTTGATTTGGACACCATGTCGTCCCAGCTATCGGCTGACCGCCTATTGGCCCGAAAGCAAGCAAATGATTTCCCGCCAAATTCGACTTTGATCTCAGGATTGCTTCTTGCTATGATACCACAAATTGTCGTAATGAGACAATAACTACGTCCGTTATCCTTTACCTCGCCTAAAAGGGTAGCCACCTTATGCTCCTTTAAGCCTTCCACCAGAGGTCGGCCAAGGCATGGGGAGAGATTCTGCTTTCAATGGCTGTGTTAGCTTGCAGATGAGATGGCTATTGACTTTGGTCGGTTGAATGGATAGAATTAGCATAAGCCGATAGCTCTTGTTACTTCCGAGATACCTATAGTGGAATCATCGCCACAGATAACACCCATGACATCCTTCTCGTCTACTATGCTGCAAAGGAGAAAGGTTGCCCGATAGATATGCCGAGGAGCACCACTGTAGAGTGAAAAAAGCTTCCCTGGCTAAGATTTACTTAGTGGGAGACCATTTCAAGCTCCTTATGAATCGACCCTTTGTTTTAACAAGAGTAGCTGATTTTCTCCTCCGTACACAAGTTGTTTGGGTTGCCTTCGCAGTTGTCCTCGTTTACATCTCGGTTATCTTGGACTTAAAAGCTTGCGCCTGGATAGGGTTAGCCATTGCTTTCACCTCCTTTCCTCTACGACTGATGAGGGAAGGGCATCTCAGCCAACGCACTCCCTTTGACATTCCTCTAATCATCCTCTTTGCTGGCATTATCGTGGGTGTATCGGTCTCGGACCACCTTGCCGTCAGCCTCGGGGCTTTGCAGACCTTCTTAGCTATGTCGGCGCTCTATTATGCCATAATCAACCACCATCGCTATGTTGACTTAATAAAGTGGGGGCTGGGCATAGTCGTCTTGGGGACGGTTATAGGGATGGTTATCATGTTACCTCTTGACTTAAGCTCTGCGTATCACTTCAATCTTTACTATCTGGGCATATGGTTGGCCATCGTCGCTGCCATAGCTATCGGCATTGCCATTTTCAGCAGGGGAGCCCTTATTCGGACTATTAGCGCCCTTCTTTGCTCAGCATTCTTGGGGCTGACCATCTTTTTCCTCTATGACTATGGCGGGTTACAGCGACTTTTCACTCTGCACAGCTTTGTCATCAGGATGTCAATGTGGCAAAGCACCCTCGATTTCATGAGTGGCTCGACGATCTTTACCGGCATGGGGCTGGGGTGTTGGCATTTTTCACCTGTTGGCACGTATGAGCATCTCCATAATGCCTACATTGGGCTTTATGTCCATACTGGCGTCCTCGGCATAGTGGCTCTTATCGTTGCCGTGCTAATCGGGGCAAAGTTAGCCGTTGACATCGTCTGTTATTCGCCGAGAAAACACCCTTATTATGGCTTCGGCATCGGGGTGCTGCTGGCTATCTCGGTTGCCGCTTTAGCAGGAACTCTGGAGATCACCCCCTTCGCCATCCCGGGAGTAGGCAGTGTACCTCCCTTTTATTTGCTATCACCCATCCCCTGGCTGCTGGCGGCAGCTTTGGTCATGGCACACCGGCTTTTGAGACAGCCCTTAGATGAGGCTGTGGTCGAGCAAAAGGAGCAGCGACTACCCCAAAGGCATTGCTAAATTAGCATTCCC
>JAUWZY010000014.1 GCA_030615045.1 Chloroflexota bacterium | reverse complement strand
TTGGCAATATACCTCCAGTTTCTTTTATTAAGGGCTACTGCCTCTTTGATGGTGCAGGTGCGATGGAAGCGGTGAGGGTAGGGGTCGATGCCTTGGGCTTGAATCCGTTGCAGCTTATTCAGGCGCTGCTGGATGACATCTGCCTTTCTACTTGTCATAAATTCAGCCTTACCCTATAGTTACTATCTTCAGCTTGAGCATCCCTGCCGGGGCTTGAACCTCGACCTCTTCGCCGACTCTCCTGCCAAGCAAAACCTTGCCCACCGGTGACTCGTTGGAGATCTTTCCCTCGCTGGGGTCGGCCTCAGCGCTGCCCACGATTGTATAGTGTTCCTGTTCTCCTTCCTGGGTCTGAACAGTAACTGTAGACCCCAGCCTCACCTGTTCTGAGGAAGTCTCGGCAGAAATGACCGCAGCATTTTTGATCATTCTCTCCAAGGTCCGAATTCGACCCTCGACGAAGGCCTGCTCGTTCTTGGCATCCTCGTATTCGGCGTTGTCCACGGTATCAGTGAGCTCTTTTGCCTTTTGTATTCGCTCGGCGACCTCCTGGCGGCGGACGGTATACAGGTAGTCCAGCTCCGCCTTCAACTTGGTCAAGCCCTCTTCCGTGAGATAGACCTTTTCCCTGGGCATTTCTGGCCTCCTCCCTAAGCTTATTAAAAAACTGAGAGTGTGGGCCAACTCTCAGCCATGTGTTACTTTGTTTGATTATAATATATATCCCTTATCTTTGTAAAGCCTTGTCCTCACTTATTTTGGCAGTTGGGGCAGAAATAGGTGCCTCGGTTTCTGATTGGGATGCGCTGGATGGCTGTGCCGCAGACGGGGCAAGGCTCGCCGCCGCGATGAGCCACGGAGAAGAAAAATTGATGAACCCCCGGCTGCCCGTGAGCGTCGGAATAATTTGAGATGGTAGCCCCGCGGTTGCCGATGGCAGCCTCAAGCACCTCAGCGATGGCTTGGTGAAGCCGCTCTATTTCCTCCTCAGAGAGCGCCCTTGCCGGCTTAAGCGGGTGGATGCGGGCCGCAAACAAGGCTTCGTCGGCATACATATTGCCGATGCCGGCGAGGAAAGCCTGGTCGCAGAGCACGGCCTTGATCGGTGCTCGACGCCGGCTTAAGCGCTGGCTTAGAACCTCA
The DNA here is from genome assembly GCA_030615045.1 of Chloroflexota bacterium. Classification (GTDB taxonomy): domain Bacteria; phylum Chloroflexota; class Dehalococcoidia; order SZUA-161; family JAUWZY01; genus JAUWZY01. The sequence continues at coordinate 12,453 of JAUWZY010000014.1, read as the reverse complement.
GTTGTGAGCCCAGGGTCCAGGGGCTCGGGCCCGAGCTTAGCCGTGACTTCGGCTTCATCCCTTACCAGCTCTATCGTGCCCAGCTTGCGCCGGTCGCAGAAATGTAGCTCCAGCCCGTTTCCCAGATTGAATATAGCGCGGGTATAGGAGTTTGGTTCAGCAGGGCTGAGCTTGAGCAGCAGCGAGCCGCTCATCCTTAAGTGGAGCAGCAATGCCTCACCGCTATGCAAGCGGAAGATGAGATACTTCCCTCTCCTCGTTACCTCTTGGACAGTCTGACCGATGAGCCGCTGATGCAGCTCGTCGGGCGAGGGTCGGCGCACCATCTGGGGGCAGAGAAAGGCGACCGCAACGAAACGGCACCCCTTTACTTCGGGAGCGAGATCATTCTTTATCGTTTCGACTTCAGGAAGCTCGGGCATCCTTTTGCCCCTTTCACTCCAGCTGGCCCCAGTTTTTGCCCACTTTGACCTCGACTTTGAGCAGCACGCTGAGTTCAAGCGCCTTGGGCATGATCTCGAGCACCAACTGTTTCACCTCGTCGAGTTCCCCAGGAGGCACCTCAAACAGGAGCTCATCATGCACCTGGAGGATCATCTTGCTCCCGAGTCCTCGCTCATCCATCCTCCGCTGGAGCTCGATCATAGCCAGCTTGATAATGTCAGCGGCGGTTCCCTGGACTGGCATGTTCACCGCCATGCGCTCTGCTGCCTGCCGCACCTGAGCGTTGGCGGAGTTGATCTCAGGGATATATCGCCGCCGACCCAATACTGACTGAACATAGCCCTTCTCAGCAGCCTCAGCTTTGGTGGCATCGAGATAGCCCTTAACCCCGCTATACTTGTCAAAGTAGGCGCTGATGAACTGAGCAGCTTCTTGGCGGGAAAGATCGGTGGCCTGTTCCAGGCCATAGTCGCTCATCCCGTAGATCACGCCGAAGTTCACCGTCTTGGCCACCCTCCTCATCTGGGGATTGATTCCAGAAAGCGGCACCCCGAAGACCTGGGCGGCGGTGGCGGCGTGGATATCCTCGCCCTGGGCGAAGGCAGCGAGGAGTGTGGGGTCCTGAGATAGATGGGCCATAATGCGGAGCTCGATCTGGGAATAGTCGGCGGCCAAAAGGAGGGAATCGCCCTCGGCGATGAAGGCTCGCCTCACTTGCAGCCCCTCTTCAGTGCGAACTGGGATGTTCTGCAGATTGGGCTCGCTTGAGGACAGCCTCCCCGTTGCGGTAGCCGTCTGGTTGAAGTTGGTATGAACCCTGCCTGTCTCGGGGTTGATCAGGGCGGGCAGGGCATCGATATATGTAGATTTCAACTTCGTAATTTGCCGGTAGTCGAGGAGGAATTCCACAACGGGATGAGCCCCTTTAAGTCCCTCCAGGACCGAGGCATCTGTGGAGTAGCCGCCCTTGGTCTTGCGGGCTCGCGGCAGCTTGAGTTCTTCGAAGAGGACTGCCCCCAGCTGCTGTGGCGAGTTTATATTGAACTGATGGCCAACTGAGCTATAGATCTCAGCTTCGAGCCTTTTCATCTGCTGCCCCAAGCTTTGGGAGATGTCTCTGAGGAGTGCGCTATCCAGAGCCACTCCGTTGTTCTCGAGGCGAAACAGCACCGGGACCAAGGGCATCTCGAGATCGGTGAAAAGCGACCAGAAGCCTTGCTCCTTGAGTCCCATCTCAAGCAGGCCCTTGAGCTGGCCGCAGATATCGGCATCGGCGCAGGCATAGTTAGCGGCTTGGGGGACAAGAACCTGAGCCATGGTGATTTGCTTGGCCCCGGTGCCGATGAGAGCGGTTATCGGTGTCATCTCAATGCCCAGCTTGCCGAAGGCTAAGGGCTTAAGCCCTAATGCTTTCTCCCCCAGGAGATATGCGGCGATCATGGTATCGAAGTTGAAGCCATTTAGCTCCACCCCATAGCTGGAGAGCACAGTCATGTCATATTTGCCATTATGCGCGGTCTTGGTGACGGCATCGTCCTCGAGGAGCGGCTTGAGCCTGTCTATAACCTGTGCTCGGGGAAGCTGACGATCGACCCATCTATGTCCCACCGGCACATACCATGCCCTCCCCGGCGCGGTGGAGAGGGAGATGCCTACCAGCTCAGCTCGTCTCGCTTCCCTGGCTGTGGTCTCGACATCGATGACTAAGGACTTGGCCGAAAAGAGCGAAGCCATCAGCTCATCTAAGGCCTCGGCTGTGTCCACAATCCGATAGTCGGTGGCTGTTTCCACCACTGCCACCCTCTGCGGTGGCTTTTCCACCGCTGTCTCAGGGAGCTTGGGCAACAGGCTTGAGAACTCAAGCTCGCGGAAAAGCCTCGTTACTTCCTCTCGATCGTAATCGCTGACATGGCATTTAGCCAGGTCCAGGGCGATGTCGATGTCGCTGACGATGGTGGTCAGTCTCTTGCTTTGCCTTGCCAGCTGTTCATTGGCTTTGAGCACTTCCCGAATCCTGGGTGGCTCAACTTCCTCAATTCGCTGATAGATGCCGTCAACGCTGCCGAACTGGTGAATGAGTTTTACCGCGATCTTCTCGCCAATGCCTGGGACACCGGGGATATTATCAGAGGGGTCCCCTTTCAGTGCTTTAAAGTCCACCATCTGCTCTGGTGCAAGGTCATATCGCTGCCGCACCGCATCCTTGTCATAGAGCACGGTATCGCTGAATGGCCTGCCGGGGCGCGGAGTGAGCACCCGGACGTGGGATGAAACCAACTGTAAGATATCGGTATCGCCGGTGACGATAATGGCGTCGGTGTCCTGCGCACTGGCCTGGCGACAGAGTGTTCCCAGGATATCGTCGGCCTCATAGCCAGCTACCTCATAAGCAGGGATATTAAAGGCCTGCACCAGCTCGCGAACCCTGTCAAACTGGGAAACGAGTTCGTCGGGGGCTTTGGGCCGCTGTGCCTTGTAAGGCTCAAACTCTAAGTGTCTAAATGTGGGTGCGGCGCTATCGAAAGCTATAGCCCAATGAGAGGGCTTGAAATCGCTGAGAACTTTGAGCATCATGCTGGCGAAGCCATAGACAGCTCCTGTTGGCTCACCGGTCTTGGTCACGGAAAGGGGAGGCAGGGCGTGGAAGGCACGGTGCACCAGGGCATGCCCGTCTAAAAGCAAAAGCAGATTCTTCTGCGCCATTACAGCTCTTATGGCCAATAAATCCTATCCACCCGCTGACAGAAACAAATAAACAAACCGCCCTGCGGGATAACCGACTACTGGCTATCCCGAGAAGGCCTTGTTTCATCGATGGCCGAGGAGTGGATTAGGTGACCACTGGTTCCTGACCGGGGTGAATCTGGCGCCACTTTTCCAGGAGTTGCGCCTTGGTTTCCTTATGGTCAGGGTCGGGGACGCAGCAGTCAACGGGGCAGAGTTCAACACATTTTGGCGACTCAAACCAGCCGACGCACTCGGTGCACTTAACGGGGTCGATGACGTAAATAGTTTCTCCCTCTTTAATAGCCTCGTTCTTACACTCAGGCTCGCATGCCCCGCAACTAATGCACTCCTCAGTGATCTTGTATGCCATCCTATTTCCTCCCTCTAGGATATTTACGAGCTACTTTGTAGCTTTATCGCCTCGTTTTACAACAGCTATAGGTGATAGCTTCTTCCTCAGGGCTGCGGCCACATGAGCTGGAACCAAATCATCGATGCAGCCACCGAGTTGAGCTACCTCCTTGAGCAAGCTGGAGCTTAGGAATTCATATTGCAAGCTGCACATCAGGCAGATCACTTCGATGTCTGGGGCCAACTTCTTATTCATCAGCGCCATCTCAAACTCCCGTTCAAAGTCGGCGCTCATCCTTATCCCGCGGATAATGACCTGAGCATTGACCCTCCGGGCGAAGTCCACAGTGAGTTCAGAATAAGGCTCAACCTCGGTATTGGGCAGATGGGCTATTGCTTTCTTCATTAGCTCCACCCTCTCCTTGGTGGAGAACAGAAGGGATTTCAGGGGCAAGCTGTAGATGCCTATGATCAGCTTGTCAAACAGAGTTGCTGCTCTGGTGATGATATCGAGATGGCCATTGGTTACCGGATCAAAACTCCCCGGGTATAAGGCGGTGGTCAAGCTTCACCCCCTGCTGAATTGATACACCGAGATGCAAGTATCACCATGTCGCAGATTCCTCATCATTTGGAAATCGCCGTAGCGGTCCTGGAGCGCCAGCCGGCGGGAATGTTCGGCAACGATGCTAGTTTCCTCCGTGACCAATGTTGAGGATGTCAGTTTGTGCAAAATGGGGGCCAGCGAGGAGTCGGAATAAGGTGGGTCGAGGAGTATGATGCCATAACCCCCGCTGAGGAAGGAAAGCGCCTTTTTGGCATCCGAGCAGTAGACCTTTGCCCTTTCCGCCAATCCGGTGTGCTCCAGATTCTCCTTGATGATAGCGCAGCACTTAGGGCTCTGCTCTACGAAATCAGCCCATTGCGCCCCACGGCTCAGGGCCTCGATGCCAAGAGCACCAGTCCCGGCATAGAGGTCGAGAACCCGCGACCAGTCGGGGGCAACGGACTCCAACATAGAGAAGATAGCTTCCCGAACTATGTTAGAGGTGGCACGAGTGCGTGGATTCTTAGGTCGCTTCAGGGGATGCCCTTTGGCTGCACCCGCAATTACCCTCATCGCTATCCCAATGTCCATTTTATAGCAACACTCTGCTTTCAGTCAAGGGCAAATTATGATATACTTTATGCCGCAGAACAAGATGGAGGGATGATTGGCAAACATTCAGCTCTATGATACTACACTTCGTGACGGCGCGCAGCGGGAGGGGATTTCCTTCTCCATAGAGGACAAGCTCAAGATCGCTAAGAAGCTCGATGAGTTCGGCATCCACTTCATCGAGGGGGGGTGGCCTGGGGCAAACCCCAAGGATACCGAGTTCTTCAGCCGAGCCCGCGGGCTCAAGCTGTCTCAGGCCATTTTGGTTCCCTTTGGCAGCACCTGCTACCCTCATAGTCAGGCGGAAAACGACCCCAGTATTCGTGCCTTAGTCGATGTCGAGCCCAAGATGGTCACCATAGTCGGTAAGAGCTGGGACCTGCATGTCACCCAGGTGTTGGAGACCACTCTGGAGGAGAATCTGCGCATGGTCTCCGATTCTATCCGTTATCTTAAGTCAAAAGGGAGTGCTGTCTTCTTTGATGCCGAGCACTTCTTCGATGGCTATAAAGGAAATGCCCCATATGCCTTGCGCGTCATCGAGGTCGCTATCGAGGCTGGGGCTGACGTAATCGTGCTCTGTGACACCAATGGTGGTTCCTTGCCCCAGGAGGTGACTGCCGCCATCGATGCCGTGAAAAATTACGATATCCCCTTGGGCATTCACGCCCATAATGATATGGAGTTGGCAGTGGCCAACAGCTTGGCCGCGGTGCGGGCCGGGGTGGTTCAAATCCAGGGAACCATCAATGGCTACGGCGAGCGCTGTGGCAATGCCAATTTATGCTCCATCATCCCCACCCTCAAGCTTAAGCTGGGCATTGACTGCATCAGCGACTCCCAGTTAGCTAAATTAATTGAGTTAGCCCACTATGTTAGCGAGGTGGCTAACCTGAGCCCGGATTCCCATCTGCCCTATGTTGGCTCCAGTGCCTTCGGGCACAAGGCTGGGCTTCATATCTCGGGCATCGCAAAATCTGAGCAAAGCTATCAGCATATCGATCCCGAGCGTGTAGGCAACCTTGGCCGGGTGCTTGTCTCTGAGCTTTCCGGCATCAGCGCTGTGGTTTACAAGGCTCGGCAACAAGGGTTAGACCTTGTTCCCCACAGCGAGCAGGCGCAGTATGTGTTGAAGCAGGTCAAGGAACTGGAGAACCAAGGCTTTCAGTATGATAATGCTGAAGCCTCGTTCGAGGTTTTGATCCGCCGCGCCCAGCCCGATTATCAGCCACCTTTCGAATTAATCGACTTCATGGTGGTGGTGGAGAAAAGACGGCGCCCCCCGACTGCTGGGGAGGAGTTGCTTTCTGAGGCTATGGTCAAGGTCAGGGTCGGTGGCGAAACTATTCATACCGCAGCCGAGGGCAATGGCCCGGTTAACGCCCTCGATGCTGCTCTGCGCAAAGCACTGATCCAGTTCTATCCCAGCTTGGCTGTAGTGGAGCTGGCGGACTATAAGGTGCGCATCCTTGAGGAGAGCCAGGGCACAGCATCGCGGGTGCGGGTGCTCATTGAATCCAGCGATGGCGAGCATGAATGGCGCACCGTGGGCAGCTCCACTAACATCATCGAGGCCAGCTGGCTTGCCTTGGCTGATAGCTTGGAGTATTGGCTTTTGCGGAGAGGCTCTCGTTGACCCGTTTCGTTTTGATAAGGCATGGGCAGACGGAATGGAATCGGACGGAATGGAATCGGGTGGAGAGGTTTCGTGGTCGGGCTGACCTGGCCCTTGATGACACCGGGATAAGACAGGCAGAAGCGGCAGCGGAGAGGCTTTCCCGCTGGGAGATCGCAGCGCTCTATTCCAGCCCCTTGCGGCGAGCCTTGATGACAGCCCAGAGCCTGGCCAGCCAGGTGGAACTTGCGGTGCAGCCGCTGGAGGGTCTCATCGACATCGATTTCGGCGACTGGCAGGGGCTTTCGCCACAGGAGGCAGCGGCGCAGGACAGGGACCTCTACAAAAAGTGGCTGGAGCGCCCCCAGGAGGTGTGCTTCCCGCACGGGGAGAGCCTTCAGGATGTGCAGCACAGGATTACGGCTGCAATCGATAGCCTGGTGAAAAATCATAGTGAGCAGACAGTGGTTCTCGTCTCGCATAATGTGGTTTGTCGCGTTCTGCTTTGCGTCGTCCTTGGCGTGGACAACTCCCACTTCTGGCAGCTGGGGCAGGATGTCGGCGCCATCAATGTCTTTGAGGTCAGCGATGGCAACCCTGTGCTCAGTTTGCTCAATGACACCTGCCATCTAAAGCATTTGGGTGTATAGAAGCTCATGAACATCAACGAGGTAATTCATCTCCTGGCTCAGGAATATGGCGTCCCTCAGTGGCATCGCCATGGGGAGCCAATTTCTGAGCTAATCGCGACCATCCTGTCCCAGAATACATCGGATGTTAACACCGGGCGGGCATTTTCCTCCCTCCTCGCCTCCTTTGACAGCTGGGAGGCAGTGGCTGAAGGTGATGTCGAACATATTGCCCAAGCGATCAGATGTGGCGGGCTGTCCCAGGTCAAAGCTGCCAGGATAAAGCTCATCCTGGAAACGATTTCGGCGGAACGAGGTTGTTTAGAGCTCTCATTTCTCGGCGAGCTTCCCCTGCCCCAGGCCAAGGCCTGGCTGCGTCAACTTCCCGGGGTTGGCCCGAAGACGGCAGGCTGCGTCCTCCTTTTCTCCTTAGGCAGGCCGGCTCTCCCAGTGGACACCCACCTCTATCGGGTAGCGAGGAAGCTGGGGCTTATCGATTCCACGGTCTCTGTGGAGCAAGCGCATGAATTATTGGAGCACATGGTTCCCTTAGATGCCATTTATCAGTTCCACTTAAATATGATCGAGCACGGCCGCCGGGTGTGTAAGGCTCGGAATCCCAGATGTCATCAATGTATATTCCAGGAGGATTGTCCATCAAGCGAGGTAAGGAACGGTGGAGAGGGAAAGTTTTCGAGAGTTGGTAGTCGAGGCGCTTGACAGTCTGCCGGAGCAGTTTCGAGAGAGACTGGAAAACATCGTGGTAGTGATAGAGGATTGGCCTCATCCAGCCCAGTTAGCTGGGCTGGGAATCAGGAGGCGCCGGGACTTGCTGGGTCTGTATGAAGGTGTACCGCTAACGAAGCGAAGTGTCTGGCACCCCATAGAGCTGCCAGATAAGATAACCATTTTCCAAAAACCCATTGAAATGAGGTGTCGTTCTGATAAGGAAATGATGGCCAGGATTCAGGATACAGTACGCCATGAGATAGCCCATTATTTTGGCATCAGCGACAAAAGGCTGAGGGAAATTCGGGCAATCAGAGAAGGTCGATGAAGCGGATAAAGGTCGGCATCATCAATGTCACTGGCTATACCGGGATGGAGTTAGCGCGATTGCTTTATCGTCATCCCAGGGTAAAGCTTGCCTCGGTTACCGGGCGGAGCGCTATCGGAAACAAGCTGGGCCAGATTTTCCCCCACCTTGGCGACATCGACCTGATTATCCAGTCGGAGTTTGAGGATGTGGACCTGGTTTTCTCTGCCATGCCTCATAAAGCCAGCGCCGAGGAGGTCGTCAAAGCCCTGGAACGGGGCATCAAGGTGATGGACTTGAGCGCCGACTTCAGGCTCAAGGAGAGCGCGGAATATCAGCTCTGGTATCAGGTAAGCCATCCTGCTCCTGAGCTTCTGGGAGAAGCGGTCTACGGGCTCACCGAGCTCAATCGCCCCCAGATAGCCTCAGCTCGCCTGGTGGCCAATCCCGGCTGCTACCTTATTGGCGCCATCCTTGCTTTAGCCCCAGCGGTCGAACAGAGGATTATCGCGCCCGACATCGTCATCGACAGCAAATCTGGGGTCTCGGGCGCGGGGAGAACCCTGAGCTTGGACACCCATTTCTCTGAAGCCAATGAGAATGTCTCCGCCTATGCCCTCGATGGGCATCGCCATCTCCCCGAAATGGTGCAAGAGCTGCAAAAACTCATCCCAGAGCCGCTCTCGATAACCTTCCTCCCTCACCTGGTGCCCATGACCCGGGGGATATTGACCTCGTGCTATGCCAAGCTACTTCGGGGGGAGACGGGCAGGGAGGAGGTCAAACAGCTTTATCAGGAATTCTATCGAGGTGAGCCCTTCGTTAAAATAGTTGATTTCGCACCAGGCACCAAGCAGACCTGGGGCAATAATCTGTGCCTAATCTATCCCACAATTGACTTGAGGACTGGCAGGCTGATTGTGATCAGCTGCCTCGATAATCTGGTCAAAGGCGGGGCTGGGCAGGCGATCCAGAATATGAACCTGATGCTGGGCTTCCCCGAGACCGCGGGACTGGAAATGCCAGCAGTGTATCCATAAATGCTCCCATTATGCTATACTTCAGACAAGCCCCCATAGTCTAGAGGCCAAGGACGTCAGCCTTTCAAGCTGAAAACAGGGATTCGAATTCCCTTGGGGGCACTCTAATTCCTTATCAGGAAGGTCAAGTGGGGAGGATGCCGGAGATGAAACCAAAGAACAAAGGCGCCAAAGGGGGAACAGCTCGATGACGAGCTCGGAGGAGAACTGGCAACCTATGAGAAGGTAGGTCTCTTCCAGCCATCTCAGAGGAGCTATCGACCTACTCGATGATGACCACAAGAAACCAGAGGGACAGGACAGTGAAACTGAGCAGTGGGACAAGTTCACTGAGAGGTGGCACCAGCTGATGGAGATGGTCATGCGTGATCGTAAACCTTCTGGATTGAGCAAGTGATTTGATGAGATAGGCGGATTTGGAAAGATCGTATCCTAGTGTTGCGAGTCGGCCAGACCTGTTGTTTCACAAAATGACGTTTTGTTCCATACAGCATCCCGGATGTAAACTCAAAACCTTAGCAGGACTTGGTACCACGCTGGCAAGGAGGTATGCTTACGACAACCACGGTGGAATTCAGCAGATTGACATCTATGATGGCGGAAGAGACTTTGGAGAGAATAGGCGGCAAAGTAAGCGAGAGCAGGCAATGTAAGCGATAGTGGTTATATGACCTAATAGGGCTGTGGCAGTGGCAACAGTGATGATGAGGGGCAGAGATGCATAAGGCTTTTCTGCCCTTTTGTTTTGGGGCCGACAGGGGGCAAGAAATTATTTTATTATGACGCCTATACGGGGAGACATCTTGAGGTAATACAGAAGAGAAAGGAGGGGAAGAGCAGGACATTAGAAGCTAGAAAGAGTTATAATAGGGCCATCAGGGAGCAGGATATTGGCCTCTGAAGTGTCCGTTAATTCTCAAGGCATAACTGTCCCACTTTTGCTGAAGACATACAGTTGCGCGCCTCTGTATACGGCATCCGCAAATAGAGCTGCGCCTAGAGCCGCTGTTAACATGGGGTCCCATTCAGGTTTAGAAGGTGAACTGCTTACCTTCAGGATTTTATCCAACCAATAAACTATTCCGGGATTCTTAGCCAGTCCTCCAACGCTCACAAAGTCCTTTTTCACGCCTAATCTAGCTACTAATACGCTGATTCTATTAGCCATAGCGTAGTGGTAAGCTGCTATGACTTGATTCAGGGGCACTTTCGCGCGGATCAAATCCAGAGCTTCGGATCTAGTGTATACTGGACAGAAATCAGATATCTTTGGGAACTGATCAAGCTCAAGGGCGATTCTTCCCATCTCGGTTACGTCTTTCTTAACCAGATCAGCAAATACTTCCATCGAGCGTCCAATGCCCTCAGCACATTTATCGTTCCAAAGGAAAGCAGTTACTCTGCCCTTCTCGGTGCAGTGGATTACTTTGCAACTCTGGCCCCCAGCATCTAGCACCGTACGCACAGTTGGGCCCCAGATATGTACTGCCCCTGCGGCGCTGCACGCAGTTTCAGATATAGTTTTATGTGCGAATGGGACTTGTCCCCTCCCGCGACCGGTCGCCACAATGCAATGGATATCCTGTAACTTCAAATGGGTTTTAGCCAAAGCCGCATTTATAGCCCTGAAAGCAGACTCTTTGGGTTCTCGAGTTCTGACTTGAGAAATTGCATACGGGTGTCTATCCAGTAGTATCACAGCTTTGGAGTTCACTGCCCCGATATCTATTCCGGCCACTATCACCTTAGCTCTCGTCCAATCTAACTGTTCGTTAACTAAGGAGTACTCAGTCATTTCCCAATAATCAGCCTTCATAACTGGTCACCACAGCACCACTGGCACCTACATATTCCGGAATATCCAAAGCGCTTACATCTTGTTTCATTAAACTCGAAAGATGCTTAACGAGTGCTTCGGATTTGGCCAGACCTCCAGCTACCGCGACCTCTTTTGCGAGACGCATATATGTACACATAGCAGCAACCCGTTCAGCTATGAATTTCAAGACAGCATTTGCTACATCTGCAACGTCCATGCCTTCACACATTAAACCAACCACCTCCGATTCAGCGGATACGGCGCAGTGAATAGTAATAGATACATCCTTGGTGGATTTAAGCGCTAATTCGGACAATTCCTGTTCGCTTAACCCTAAAGCTCTGGCTATAGCAGTGTAAAAAATACCAAGGCCGTCAGCACATTTATCGTTATTGATAACATCTAGGACGTTCCCGTTTTGGTCGTAACGGATAGCTTTGCATATATTTCCACCGATATCAATGACTGTTCTGGAATTTTTGTTAAGGAATAGAGCTCCCTTAGCATCCGCTACATATTCGGGTACAGTCTTGGTTACATTCAGCGCTGGTACATCATATATCACATCTCTAAAGATTCCAGTAGCCACAATCCCAGCCAATTCACCGCGTGAAATTCTGACTTTGCCCAAAGCCTCATTTAATGCTGCTTGAGCCGAGGCCGCCACATCGAATCCAGAGGGTGTTGTACAGTATCCAAGAATCTCTTCCCCTCTGATTATCACGACCTTGGTATTAACATGACCTACATCTAATCCAGCTAGGATTTTCCCCTCATTCAAATGGCACCACCCCCGTTATTAATTCTACAAGGGCTTCTAACTGAGTTCTAAATTGTGTCGATGGTATAGTCGTATCCAGTTCAAGCTCGGTCCACGGAACTCCCAACTTATCCAAGATAGGCTTCAATGCCGCGATGTCGTGCGGTTGAGGACTGCAAAATCTCTGGTAGATAAATATTATCCCATCTGGCCTGAAGTCCTCGATGGACTGTTGGATGAACCTGAACCTTTTTCTCTCCCCGGTACCGGGAACATTATCTTTTGCAGGACATGGAATTCTGCTAAGGTATCCCTCAGCAAGCGCTTTAAGCTTATCGGGTCTGTCCTCAGGCACCTCAAACCAGAAGTACCTAGTTGCTGTGCACGAGTCGATGAAAATCAAGTTTGTGCTGTAATTCAGATGTTCAATCAAATCGAAAATTCTCAAGTCGTCACAAGCACCTCCAGTTACCATCAGCCTTATCCCTGGCGGCACTTCGCCAGGCTCGGTTTCTAATTTCTGGATAAGTCGCTCTAGCATTTGATTGCATTCTTGCTTGTCCATGACTTGGGAAGCCAAGGCCGCGGTCGCGACTTCCAGCCCCGTTATAGGCGGATTCTCGCGCTTTAGGAATTCCCAGAGCCGTTTAAGGAGTCTCCTGTTGCGATTATAAACTTTAATCGCCTTCTCGAGATCATCATCCGTTATAGATTTTTTCGCAAACTTCTCAATGAATTGCTTAAACTCTCCAAAAGACTCCGCCGAAAACTCACCAGCACGTTTAGTGTGCACGATATGAGGGAACGGTATGAGGAAGCTTTTTTGCTGGAATCCTGCAAACCTAACCCAAACATTAAACGCTTCAGACATAT
>JAUWZY010000028.1 GCA_030615045.1 Chloroflexota bacterium | reverse complement strand
CGAGAAGACAAATGTTGGCGGGTTGACATCGGACTGGGTGACCCCTCTGAGTCTGAGCTTCCGACCCCCAATCGAAGGCGGGGCATGAGTGGCCACTGCCTGCGCCATAGCCTCTTTCAGCGAAGAGGCGGGCAAGCGCTTCAGCCGCTGCTGATAGATCCCTCTCGCCGCCGCTAAAACCGCTTCAATGCCCTGCCTTAATTTAGCCGAGGTGAACAAAATGGGCACATAGGGCATGAACTTGAGCCTGCCTCGAATTTCCCTGATGTATTGAGCCCGATCCCCATCCTCAATCAGGTCCCATTTATTGACCACCAACACCATCCCCTTAACCGCCTGCTCAATATAGCCCGCGATGTGGACATCCTGCGCGGTGACCATCTCAGTGGCATCGGTGACTAAAACAGCCACATCTGCCCTGCTGATGGCACGAAGCGCCCGAAGCACACTATAGCGCTCGATGCCCCCTTCGACCCGACCCCGCTTCCTGATCCCGGCGGTATCGATGAGGAGCATGGGCTCACCACCATAGCTGAAGACGGTATCTATAGCATCGCGGATAGTACCCGGCTCCTCGCTGACGATGACCCTCTCCTGCCCCAGAATGGCATTTAGCAGCATCGATTTGCCCACATTGACCCGACCAACGATGGCGAGCTTCATCATGCCCGGCTCTTCGCTGGCTGGTGGCAATGGCGGCAACTTGGCTACGACCTCGGTCATCAACTCGGTGATGCCGGTGTCGTGATAGGCGCTGATAGCTATCAGCTGGGCTAAGGCGAGACTGTGGAACTCAAGGGCTTGCTGGGAGCGCTCCTCGTTATCGCATTTATTCACAGCGAGAATGATCGGCTTCTGCGAGCGGCGCAGTGTCTCGGCTATCTCCGAATCGGGGATTGTCACCCCCTCCGTGACATCGACCATGAAGATGATGACGTCTGCCTCCGCGATGGCGATCTGAACCTGCTCCTTGACCTTGTGCCTCAGGTCCGACGTCGGCTTGGGCTCAAGGCCACCGGTATCGATGAGGGTGAAGCTATCATCGGCCCAGGAGATGTCGGCGCAGATGCGATCCCTGGTCGTCCCGGCCACGTCCTCGACGATGGCCCAGCGCTCACCGACAAGGCGATTAAACAGAGTGGACTTGCCCACATTTGGTCGACCGACAATGGCAACGATGGGCTTAGTCATCATCCCCCCAAAATCTCAACCAGAATCCCCTTCTGCGCGTGGAGGCGGTTCTCCGCCTGGTCGATGAGCACAGACTGCGGGCAGTCGATGAGGCCAGGCGCCAGCTCCTCGCCATGGTGCACCGGCATCGGGTGCATCAGGATGGCATCGCCTTTGGCCGATGACAGAAGCTTGGCATCGACCTGATAGCCGGCGAAATCGCGGCGCCTCTTCTCCGCCTCAGCCTCCTGACCCATGCTGGTCCAGACGTCGGTGTAGACCACATCGGCATCGCGCACCGCGGCCTCGGGGTCCTGGGTCAGGAATAACTCGGTCTCATTTTGCGAGGCAAAGCCCAGCGCCAGATCGAGCACCTCGTCTTGGATCCAATAGCCATCGGGGGCAGCCATGCTGAAATGCATCCCCATCATCGTCGCCGCCAGGGCTAAGCTATTGGCGACATTGTTGCCATCACCGACGAAAGCCAAAGCTAAGCCTTCAAGCTTCCCCTTCTTCTCATAGATGGTCAGAAGGTCGGAGATGGCCTGACACGGGTGCTCCCTATCGGAGAGGCCGTTGATCACAGGCACAGTGGCATATTGACCCAAAAGTACTACCGTGGAGTGGGCGAAGGTCCGAGCTACGATGACATCGACATAACGGCTGAGCACCCGAGCCATATCGGAAATCGGCTCCCTTATTCCCAGCCCGACCTCGTCTCGGGATAGATAGATGGTATGCCCCCCCAGTTGCTCCATGGCAACATCGAAGCTGACCCTGGTGCGCAGCGAGGGCTTTTCGAAGATCAAAGCCAAGCTCCGCCCAGCTAAAGTAGCAGCTTTCCCCTCGCCCTTCAGCTCGAGGGCTCGATCTAAGATGCGCCGGAGATCGTCCCGGCTCAGGTCAGCCACCGAGAGCAAATCCTTGCTTTTCATTTCCACTATAGTATAAGCCACTACAATATTTTTGAGCAAGCTAATGGGTTATTGACAACCCGCCGCCCGATGTCATAATAGACTATGTTTTCCCGAAATGGACTATAAAGCGGCTATTGATTATATCCTCAGCTTCGCCGATCTGGAGAGGTGGCCTGGCTTTGCCTACTCCTCCCGATTCGACTTGAGGCGTATGGAGGAGCTGGTAAGGCAATTAGGTCAGCCCCATCTCAAAGCTCGAACCATCCATATCGCTGGCTCAAAGGGCAAGGGCAGCACCGCGGCTATGATCGCCTCTCCGCTTTGCGCCTCAGGACATAAAACTGGGCTCTATACCTCCCCCCACCTCCATACCCTCCGCGAGCGGATCAGCATCGACGGCCAACCGGTCAGTGAACAGGAGCTGATAGCATTGGTCACCGAGTTGAAGCCGGAGATCGAGGTGGTGAATCGTAATGGTGCTTATGGGGAATTGAGTACCTTTGAGATACTAACCGCTTTGGCCTTCTGCCACTTCCAAAGAAGCGGGGTTGAATTTCAAGTGCTGGAGGCGGGATTGGGCGGCCAACTCGATGCCACCAATGTGGTCAAACCTGAGGTCTGCGTTATCACCTCGATAAGCTTAGACCACACCGCTATCCTCGGCGACTCAATCGCCCAGATAGCTAAGGAAAAGGCGGGGATCATCAAGCCGGGCACGGTGGTGGTGAGCTCGCCTCAGAGGGCAGAGGCAGCCGAGGTAATCCGAGAGACCTGCCTGGAAAAGGGAGTTGAGCTCATCATGGTGGGGGAAGAGGTCACCTGGCAGAAAACGAATGCCAACCTCTGCGCACAATCCCTTAAGGTCGAGGGAAAAGGCGCCTGCTATGAGCTCACCATCCCCCTCCTCGGCGACCACCAGTTGGAGAATGCGGCCACCGCCGTGGCATGTTTGGAGACATTGGCCATCCCGGAGCAGGATATCGTCTCCGGCCTGGCCCGAGTTCACTGGCCGGGGCGACTTGAGATTCTGAGCCATTGGCCACTGTTAGTGGTGGATAGTGCGCATAACGCTGACTCGGCGAGAAGGCTCGGCCAGGCTCTGGAGCAGCTCTTCCACTTTGAGCGATCGATCCTTATAATAGGGACATCGCTGGATAAAAATATATCGGGGATCATCGCCGAACTGGCGCCGCTATTCGACACCGTCATCATCACTCGGTCGAAGCATCCTCGTGCTGCCAAGCCCGCGACGCTGGCCGAGGAGTTCATGCCATATGGGGTACAAGCTCTGGTCATAGAAAACGTGGCCGAGGCGATAGCCGAGGTGCGGAAAAGAGCTCAGCCAAAGGACTTTATCTGCGCCGCCGGTTCTCTTTTCCTCGCCGCTGAGGTCAGGGAATGGGCTAAAGGGATAAGCGGCGAGCGCTATCCATGAGGAGGAAATTTAATGAATGAAGTCTCCCCAAAAAGGAGAAAACAAGACGGCAGGCGCCGCGTTGTGGTCACCGGCATGGGGGCGGTGACGCCATTGGCGCTTACCGTTGCCGATTACTGGCAGGCATTGGTTGCAGGAAAGTCAGGCATCGGTCCGCTAACCCGATGCGACCCATCCGGTCTCAGCTGCAAGGTGGCAGCTGAGGTCAAGGGGTTTGATCCTTGCGACTTCATGCCCGCAAAGCAGGCACGGCACACGGCCCGCTTCAGTCAATTTGCCATTGCCGCCGCCAGAATGGCCATCGAAGATGCCGAGCTGGACTTAGCCAAGGAAGACCGAGAGCGCCTTGGGGTTCTTCTCGGCAACGGCATCGGGGGCTTGCCTGAAACCGAGGAGGGATGCCAACTGATATTCAAAGGAGAGACGAAGCTCAATCCCTTCTTCATGACCATGGTATTAGCCAACATGGCAGCGGGCCAAGTGAGTCTCACCTTCGGGCTCAAGGGATATACCTCCACTGTGATCACCTCCTGCGCTGCCGCGACGCAAGCCATCGGCGAGGGTGCCGAGGTGATCAGGCGGGGTGCAGCTGATGTCATTGTTGCCGGCGGCACTGAGTCCGGCCTAACCAAAGTCGGCATTGCCGGATTCTGCGCCATGCGGGCTTTGACCAGCAATAACGATGAGCCGACCAAGGCGAGCCGGCCCTTCGATGCCAATCAAGATGGCTTTGTCCCCGCTGAGGGCTCCGGCATCTTAGTCCTTGAGAGCTTAGAACATGCCCTGCGCCGAGAGGTCCCGATCCTGGCTGAGCTTGTGGGCTTGGGCATCTCCTCCGATGCCAACCATATCGTGGCCCCTAATAGCGAAGGGGCGGTGCGAGCTATGCGCTGGGCGCTTCAAGACGCCGGGCTGGAGCCCAAGGACGTCGATTATATCAACGCCCATGGGACCTCAACCCCGCTAAACGATGCCACCGAGACCCTGGCGATAAAGAAGCTCTTCGGCGATCGGGCCTATAAGGTGCCCATCAGCTCCACCAAGTCGATGATGGGGCATCTTTTAGGCGGCGCAGGAGGGGTGGAGGCTATCGCCTCAATCAAGACAATAATCACAGGCATCATCCATCCCACCATTAACTACGAGCACCGTGATCCGAAGTGCGACCTTGACTATGTGCCTAACGCGGCCCGGAGCAAGGAGGTCAAAGTAGTGCTCTCCAATAGCTTCGGCTTTGGCGGGCAGAATGCCTGCCTCGTGTTCCAGAAATTCGAGGATTAAACAAGCAATGCAGCTCGGTTCAGCGAGAGAGATCTGGCAGGTAGCGCTGGAGCAACTCCAGCGCCAAGTAAGCCCGCTTAATTATGAAACCTGGCTTAAGGATACAGTGGGGTTATCCTACCATCAGGACCAGCTTGTTATTGGGGTATCGAGCACTTTCGCCCTCGAGTGTCTGGAGAGGGACCTGAGGCCCTTGATCAAGAAAACATTAGCCCAGAGCACAGGGCATCCTCTGGAAGTGCAGTTTCAGGTCTGCCAGGAAGAAGTGGAAGGCAGTCCCCCTTATCCCTGGCATCGACCCAGGTTCAATCCTAAGTATACCTTTTCCTCGTTCGTCGTGGGCGGTTCGAATCGCTTAGCTCATGCCGCCGCCTTGGGGGTTGCGGAAAGGCCAGGTACCAGTTACAACCCGCTCTTTATCTATGGTGGCGTGGGACTGGGAAAGACACACTTGTTGCATGCCATAGGACATATGGTGCTGCAAATCCCCATCAGAGTCATTTACGTCACCGCTGAGCAATTCACTAACGAGTTCATCGCCGGGCTCAGGGAAAGGAGAATCGAGGACTTCGACAATAAATTTAGAAGCGTGGACATGCTCCTCATCGACGATGTCCAATTCTTCGCCGGCAAGCAAGAGACCCAGGAGAAGCTATTTCATACCTTTAACGACCTACACAATGCCAACCGCCAGATCGTGCTCTCCAGCGACCGGCCACCGCGGGCGCTGGCACTGCTTGAGGATCGCCTTCGCTCCCGCTTCGAGTGGGGGCTCATCGCCGACATCCAGCCCCCAGACCTGGAGACAAGGGTGGCTATTTTGCAAGCCAAGGCCGAGGAGCAACAGGCCGAGGTCTCCCTGGAGGTATTATACTTTATCGCCCGCCATATCCAGAGCAACATCCGTGAACTCGAAGGGGCGCTCAATCGAGTAGCAGCCTATGCTAAACTGACCCAGTCCACCCCCACCCCACAACTGGCGAGCCAAGTTTTGACCGGGATAACCGCCGATTTTAAGCAAGCCCTGACCCCTGAACTGATAATAAACACAGTGGCTGAGCACTTCAAATTAGACCCTGAGACCCTGCGCGGCAAAAGACGTGATAAGCCCATCGCCTTGGCTCGCCACGTCGCAATGTATCTGCTCAGAGAGGAAACCCAATGCACCTGGAATGAGATTGGCCGCGAGTTGGGGGGCAAGGATCATAAGGCTGCTCTTTACGGCCACCACAAGATGGCAACTGAGATCGATGCCAACTATGCCTTACACCGCGAGATGCTGCAAATCAAAGAACTCCTTTACTCCAAGACTGACTGGGAATAAGTCTCCTTTTTTTGGGAAAAACTCGCGTGGACTGGGAATAATTCTGCTCACTTTTTGAATGTCGGTGCTGTTTCTCAAGCCCTCATCCCCGAAGTCCCAGGTCGCTCCCCATTTATCCCAATAGGTGGGAAAGGACTTCTCCCTCGCGCCATGCCTCTTATACCAGTCCTTCCAGTTCTTCAGCCTCTTATTATTTGGGTTTATTAGAGTAACGATTTATAATAAGATGAGAATATA
The DNA here is from genome assembly GCA_030615045.1 of Chloroflexota bacterium. Taxonomy (GTDB): domain Bacteria; phylum Chloroflexota; class Dehalococcoidia; order SZUA-161; family JAUWZY01; genus JAUWZY01. Next base: position 2,681 of record JAUWZY010000028.1, on the reverse strand, counting down.
TATCCATGATAGATAGGGTGGAGATCTGGGTTAAAGCGGGAAATGGCGGGAATGGGGTGGTCAGCTTCCGCAGGGAGAAGTTTGTCCCTTTCGGCGGCCCCGACGGTGGCGATGGGGGTAATGGTGGCAGTGTTTTTTTAGTGGCTAGTCGAGGCCTCTCCACCTTAACCCACCTCAGACAGCGGAGACACTATCGAGCGCAGAAAGGGGATCACGGCAAGGGGAAAAACCGGCATGGGAAGAGAGGGGATGACGTGATCTTGGCAGTGCCCCTGGGAACACTGGTGCAGCGCAAGGAAGACAACGGAAAAGCGACGCTTGCTGATTTAACCGTTGATGGGCAGCGAGTTCTGGTGGCCAAGGGGGGGCGAGGAGGCTGGGGCAATGCTCACTTCGCTACCCCAACAAACCAAGCCCCGCGCATAGCGCGAAATGGAAAGCCAGGTGAGGAATGGCAGCTATTGCTCGACCTCAAACTCCTCGCCGATGTCGGCATCATAGGCTATCCCAATGTGGGCAAGTCGACCCTGTTAAGCTCTGTCTCCAAAGCCAGCCCCAAGGTCGCCGATTACCCATTCACCACCACTGAGCCGGTTCTGGGAGTGGTGGAGCTGGGGTATCGAGCCTTTGTCCTCGCCGAAATCCCGGGGCTTATTGAGGGCGCCCATCACGGCCGTGGACTGGGTCACGATTTCTTGCGTCACATCGAGCGCACCAGGGTCCTGATCCATCTCCTCGACGGCAGTGCTGAGCATCCCCTCTCCGATCTGAACAAGACAAATGAGGAGCTCAGGCTGTTCAACCCTGCCCTGGGGGAAAAGCCTCAGCTGGTTGCCATAAACAAGATTGACCTGCCTTCGGTGCGGACACGGCTACCAGAGCTGGGGAGAATGCTCAGGGGAATAGAACCGCCGGTTTACTTCATCTCGGCGGCAACTGGGGAGGGCATCGCCGAGCTGATGAATAAAACCGCAGAGTTGCTGCAGCTGAGCCTCCCTCAACCCGAGGCTGAGGCGGCTGAATTCAAGGTTTTTCGACCTAAGCCGGTGAAATGAAGATAGGTCTTTTGGGTGGCACCTTCGATCCCATCCATATGGGACATCTCGTCATCGCTGAGGAGGTGAGGCTGAAGCTCGCCCTCGATGAGGTGCTTTTTATTCCCGCAGGGCAGCCCTGGCTTAAAAGCGAAAGGAGGGTTGCCCCAGGGGAGCATCGCCTGGAGATGTTGAAGCTGGCTATTGGGTCAAATCCCCATTTTAAAGTCTCCACCATTGAGTTCGAGCGCCCCGGCCCCAGCTATACTGTGGATACCATCGCGGCGCTTAGGGATGAACTGGGTGCTGAGGTTGAGCTTTACTTCATCGTTGGCTTCGATACCTTGGCTGAGCTCCCAATCTGGAAAGAGCCATCTCGCCTTCTTGGCATGTGTCATATAGTAGCGGTTAGGCGCCCCGGTTATGCTGAGCTTGACTGGCGCTCCCTGGAGCAGGCCATCCCCGGGGTTTCGTCCCGCGTTGTAGTCGTTGATGTGCCCCAGGTCGACATCAGCTCCACCCAGATTCGGGAGCAGGTGGCTAAGGGGCTCTCCATCCGCTATCTTGTGCCCGAGGCCGTGGAGGCGTATATATTGAAACACAGGCTGTATACTTAGGGGAGGTTGAAATTGGCTGAAGAAAGCGAGAGCAGATTGCTTGAGGTGTTCAGAAGGCACGCCCTGCTTCGCGGCGAGTTCACCTTAGCTTCAGGGGCGAAGAGCAGTTACTATTTCGATGGCAGGATGCTTACGCTGTTCCCCGAGGGCGCTTATCTTGTAGCCAAGAAGGTGTTTCAGCTTGTGGCTGGCGAGGTCGATGCTATCGGCGGCTTGACCTTGGGTGCCGACCCTATCGTGGCTGCGGTGGCCGTTGTCAGTCATCTTGAGGGCCAGCCTATCCCTGCCTTCATAGTGAGAGCCGAGGTCAAGAAGCACGGGACGCAAAAGAAAATCGAGGGTCATCTGCCCAAGGGGGGCAGGGTGGCTATTGTAGATGATGTCATCACCACTGGCTCCTCTGTTTTCGCCGCCATCGAGGCGGTGGAGGCTGAGGGCTGTCAGGTGGTCAAGGTGATCGCCCTTCTGGATCGGCATCAGGGGGGCTCAGATAAGCTCCGAGAGAGGGGCTATGATTTTGTCGCCCTATTGAGCGCCGATGCCTCGGGAGAGGTGAGTATTGTTTAGGGCAGGAGCTGCTTTACCCGCTCCCAGATAAGCTCTTCAACCTCTTTTTTGGGCAAGGAGGCATCGAGCACCAGCCAGCGCCCGGGGTCGGCAGCAGCCAGTTTGAGATAGCCCTCTCTAACCCTGTGATGGAAGGCAATTTCCTCTCGCTCAAAGCGATCTTGTTTCGACCTTTTGCGCCCGAGCCCTGCTTCGACCTCGATGTCCAGTAGGACGATAAGGTTGGGGCGCAATCCCCCGGTAGCGGCGTGGTTAACGGCGTTGACAAAGCTCAAATCCAGTCCCCGGCCATATCCCTGATAGGCAGCTGTGGAATCGGCGAAGCGGTCGGAGATAACTATCTCCCCTTTTCCCAAGGCGGGGCCGATGACCTGGGACACAAGGCGGGCTCGCGCGGCGGCAAAGAGGAAGAGCTCGGAGACGGGGTCGAAATCGGCTTCGGCGTTCTTGAGCTATCGTGCCA
>JAUWZY010000092.1 GCA_030615045.1 Chloroflexota bacterium | reverse complement strand
TTGGCCAGGGTCTTCTCCCCGCGGGAACGAACCAGGAGCCAGAGCAGGGGCAGGGCTACCGCGGTAGGGATCAATATCTCGGTGGCTCTCGGCTCGGCAAAATAAGCATCGGCGATAAAGAACAGGGTAAAGGCGACACCGAGGGTGATTGACGGCTGCCAGCCGCCATGAGTCGCCATCCTGAACAGCTCAAGGGAGCCGAGAGCGGCGACCGCAGCGACCAATAAGCAGAACCACGGGTTGCCTAACCAAATGAAGGCAAACAGGATAGGGATAAAAACTGCAGCGCTGAGGAGCCTCCGCCGCAGCTGGGATCTCTCAGGGACCACTCCTAGTCCCTTTACCTCCCCTTGCTCTTAGTCCGCCAAAGCGCCGTTCCCGTTGGCTATAGTCCAGGAGTGCCTTCTCGATCTCCGCTTCATCGAAGTCTGGCCACAGAGTCGGGGTGAAGTAGTATTCGCTATATGCTGCCTGCCAGGTGAGGAAATTGCTCAAGCGCATCTCGCCGCCGGTGCGGATGACCAGATCTGGCTCGGGAAGGCCGGCGGTGTAAAGGTAATCATTAAACAGGGCTTCGTCTACCCCTTCCGCTGGGACTCTATCCTTAATAATCTTGCGCACTGCATCCAAGATCTCGTTTCGCCCACCGTAATTAAAGGCAATGCAGAGAACCATCCTGGAACCATTTCTGGTCAGCCTGATGGCCCTCTTTATCTTGCTCTGGAGTCGCTGTGATAGCTCATCAATCTGGCCTAAGATGAGGAGCCTGATGCCATTTTCCAGGCAGGATGTAACCTCGCGGTCAATAACCTCGTTCAAGAGGCGGAGCAACCCGAAAACCTCACGCCTGGGCCGGATCCAGTTGTCAGTGGAGAAGGCCCAAAGGGTCAGGTATTTTATCCCGTACTCATGGAGCCATTCGACGACGCGGTGGATATTATCAGCTCCAGCGCGGTGCCCAGCAAGGCGTGATAGCCCCTGGCCGCGAGCCCACCTCCCGTTGCCATCCATGATAATGGCTATATGCTTTGGCAACGGAGAGATCTTCCCCTCCCTCATCTCTCCCCTCCTGGGGCTAAATTTCTAAGACCTCGGCTTCCTTGTCCCTACCTATGCTATCGCTCTCTTCGATAAAGCGATCGGTGAGCCTCTGCAGCAGTTCCAGAGCTCGTTTCTGCTCGTCCTCAGATATCTCTTTATTTCGTGCCAAATCCCTTAGCTGCTCCACAGTCTCCCGCCTTACGTTGCGAAGGGCAACCCGTCCCTCCTCCACCCTCTTGCGAACCACTCGAACCAGCTCCCTTCGCCGCTCCTCGGTGAGCTGGGGGATGGAGAGCCTGATCACATCGCCATCGTTTGTCGGATTCAGCCCCAGGCCGGATTTCAGGATCGCTTTCTCGATGCTGGTTAAGCTTCCTTTGTCCCAGGGCTGAATAACCAGGAGCCTGGCCTCCGGGACCGAGATTGTGGCCATCTGGCCTATGGCAGTGGGCACGCCATAATAATCGGCTCGGATCTGTTCTACCAGCGCAGGACTGGCACGCCCGGTGCGAATAGTGGCCAACTCCCGCTGCAACACCTCAACGGTCTTGCCCATCTTAACATCTGCGTTAGAGAGGGCTTCGCTTACCATCTTATTAACCGGAGACCAGGGTGCCGATAGCTTCACCGGATATCGCTCTCTCGATGCTCCTCGGTGCTCGCAGATCGAAGACAATTATGGGAAGGCGGTTTTCCAGGCACAGGGAAAAGGCAGTTGTGTCCATGACCTCGAGACGCTTGGTTAAGGCATCAACGTAACTCAGCCGCTCGAATTTCTTAGCCTCTCTATTGGTTGAGGGATCGCAGTCGTAGACGCCGTCGATTTTGTTTTTCCCCATAAGCAAGACCTCGGCACCGATCTCTATCGCTCGCAGTGCCGCCGCGGTATCAGTGGTCATATAGGGGTTCCCCGTGCCTGCGGCGAAGATGACTACCCGCCCCTTCTCCAAATGGCGAATTGCCCGGCGCCTGATGTAGGGCTCGGCTACTGCATGAACGTTGATGGCGCTTTGTGTCCTGGTAACCACCCCTTCCTGCTCCAGGGCATTCTGAAGTGCCAAGCCGTTGATTATAGTAGCCAACATGCCGGCGTAATCAGCGGCCGTTCGTTCCATCCCTTCGGCTGCGGCAACAGCACCGCGCCAGATATTCCCCCCACCGACGACGATAGCGACCTCAACCCCTGTCTTCATCACCTCTTTCAGTTGCTCAGCAATGTCCTTGGCCACCACGGCATCGATGCCGAATGGGCGATCACCCATGAGAGCCTCGCCACTGACCTTCAATAGGATGCGCTTATATCTGGGCTGCACCATTTCCCTATTCCTCCAGTTGGAAGCGGGCAAACCTCCGCACCCTGATGTTTTCCCCAAGCCTGGCCTTAGCTTCAGTGATGATGTCTTGCACCCTTTTCTCGGGCTCCTTGATAAACGGCTGTAACAAAAGACAATCCTCAGTCGGGTCCTCTACCTCCGCTGCCTCATCCAGGGAGATAAATCTGGGGGCAGTGGCTGTCACCTGCATCGCCAGATCGTGGGCCAGCTGTTTGAACTCCTCGGTGCGAGCGACAAAGTCAGTTTCGCAGTTGACCTCGACCATGGCGCCGATGCGACCACCAGTATGGATATAGGCTTCAATCAACCCCTCCCTGGTCACTCGCTCTGCTTTTTTCTCGGCGAGCAAAAACCCCCTCTCCTTCAAGATACCAATAGCGTAACTGAGATCGCCCTCAGCCTCAAGGAGAGCCTTTTTACATTCCAGGACCCCGGCACCGGTCCTGTCCCTGAGTTCTTTTACTGCTTCCCTGGAAACCTGCAACTTATTCCTCCTCGCCCTCGGTGGCCGCTAATAGCAGTTCCTCAGCCTTCCCCGCTGCTTCCTCACGGCCTTGCTTTCCTTCGAGGACAGCGTCGGCGATTATAGAACACAGCAGCTTCACCGATTTTATGGCATCATCATTAGCCGGGATCGGATAGTCAATCTCATCTGGGTTGCAATCAGTGTCCACTATGGACACCAAAGGGACACCGACCTTTATCGCCTCAGCTACGGCGATCCTTTCCTTTACCGGATCGATGACGAACATAGCCCCTGGGATGTCGGTCATCT
>JAUWZY010000071.1 GCA_030615045.1 Chloroflexota bacterium | reverse complement strand
ATAAAACAGTATAGCATAAATCAATATCCGATGAGAGCGGGGATGATCGTTAACTTCAACTTACTGGAGACAGGTCGAGGATATTGAGGCGGAGCAGCTCAGTCCCTTTCCAATTCTCCGCCTCTAAGCTGTAAACGATGTCAACATAGGGAGCAATGTCAGCGGCGAGGTAGCCGAGGGCAAAGCCGATAGCATCCCAAACAACCTGGCCATCCTGAAGCTTGAGCCTGAGATGCTCGCCCTTGGTGCCAAGGCAGCGATGCTCCATCACCCGCGCCCTTCGGCTCAGGAAGGTAGGCATGGGATTAGCCCGGCCAAAGGGGGCCAGCCTTTTCATCAGCTCAAAAGTCTCGCCGCCAAGCGAGGAAAGCGGCATTTCAACTTCGATGGCCAAGACGGGACTGAGTTCGACATCTGACAGCTCCCGTTTCGCTATCTCGAGGAGCTGCTGATGGAGGCGCTCTACATTGGCGCTGGGCAAGGTGAAGCCTGCCGCCTGGGCATGCCCGCCGAAGCGGGACAGGAGGTCTCGACACTCGGTAAGGGCGGCGTTGATGTCAAACTGAGGGATGCTGCGGGCACTGCCCCTGCTTGTCTCCGGGCCCAGCTCCAGGACCACTGCCGGGCGATAGAACTCTTCTACCAGCTTGCCAGCGGCAACGCCAATCACCCCAGCGGGAAAGTCCTGGTCGCCAACCATGAGCAATGGCACATCATCGGCCAGCGGGAGCAGCCTCTGCTTAGCTTCAGTCAACACCCGAGCGGTTAGCTTCTGACGCTTGGCATTCTCGCGCTCAAGCTGTGCCGCGAGTTGTTTTGCCCGCTCTGAGGAATTGGTGCTCAAAAGCTCATAGCTTAGCATACCGTGGGCCAGCCTCCCCGCAGCGTTTAGCCGCGGCCCCAGCATATAGCTGATGCTCTCGGTATCAAGGCGACCCATCTCCAATCCGGCGCAGCGCACCAACTCTGTAATCCCCGGCCTCTGGCTCGAATTGAGTGCTTCCAGGCCTTCCTTGACCAAATATCGATTCTCCCCAACCAGTGGCACAAGATCGGCCACAGTGCCTATGGCAGCTAAGTCGAGAAACTCGTGCAACCGCCTTTCCTTGCCCGTGACTTGAAGTAGCGCCTGCAGGAGTTTGAAGGCGACGCCGACACCAGCAAGCTCGAAAAAGGGATAAGCTGAGCCCTCTCGCTTGGGATCGATGGCGGCTAAGGCAGGTGGGAGGGAGGTGGAGATCAAATGATGGTCAGTGATGATGATGTCAAGCCCTTTCTTCTGCGCTCGCTCCACCTCGGCCAGGGCAGTGATGCCACAGTCAACGGTGATGACCAGGCTTACCCCTTGCTGGTGCAGGCTCTTTAGGGCAGGGTGGTTCAGCCCATGCCCCTCCTCAATGCGATGGGGGATATAGCAAATAACCTTTCTGCCAAGTATAGCCAAGCCCTGAGCTAAGAGGGCAGTGGCCGTGACGCCATCGGTATCGAAGTCCCCATATATGGCGATAAGCTCATCCCTGAGCAAGGCGCGCAGGATCCTGGGTACAGCTTTACTCATGTCGGAGAGGAGAAGGGGATCGCCCATAAGCCGCTCATCAGCGGCAAGAAATGGCTCAAACTGAGCCCGCTCCCTGAGCCCGCGGTTATAGAGCCATTGAAAGAGTAAGGGGTGAATATCTGGCGCCAGATCACGAGCCGGCGCCTGAGGGGAGACTTGCCAGCGATAGCGGCTCAAAGGCTATACCTCGCGGAACTCACCCTCTACCGTGCCCTCCTCTTTCTTCTCTGGCTCCTCTGGGGGAGGTTGTGGTCCCGCCTGCTGATAAACAGCGGCACCAACCTTCTGCAATGCCTCAGATAGCTCCTGCGTGCTGCGCTTAATCTGATTGACATCGCTGCCCGAAAGCGCTGTGCGCACGGCAGCGACCTTACCCTCGACCTCTTGCTTTAGCTGAGCGGGGACTTTATCCCCCTGCTCTCGAAGCATCCTCTCCGCATTATAAGCCAGGGTGTCGGCTGCATTGCGAGCCTCCGCCGCCTCTCGCTTCTTGGCATCATCAGCAGCGTGCATCTCACTCTCCCGCGCCATCCGCTCCACCTCTTCCTTGCTCAGCCCGCTGGAGGCGGTGATGGTGATCTTCTGCTCCCGACCCGTGCCCTTATCCTGAGCCCGGACGCTGATGATGCCGTTGGCATCGATATTAAACGTGACCTCGATTTGAGGCACACCCCGTGGGGCGGGAAGGATGCCATCGAGCATGAAGCGCCCCAATGTCCTATTATCAGGAGCCATGGGACGCTCCCCCTGGAGCACGTGAATCTCCACGCTGGGCTGGTTGTCAGCGGCAGTGGAGAAGATCTGGCTCTTGGCAGTGGGGATGGTGGTGTTACGTTGGATGAGCGAGGTCAAGACCCCGCCTAAGGTCTCGATGCCCAAGGTCAGCGGGGTCACATCCAGAAGCAGCACATCGCTGACCTCGCCTTTGAGCACCGCTGCTTGAATGGCGGCACCCAAAGCCACAACTTCATCGGGATTAACGCCCTTATGCGGCTCTTTCCCGAAGAACTCGCTCACCTTCTGCTGGACCAAGGGCATCCTGGTTTGGCCGCCGACGAGAACAACCTCGTCAATTTGAGCCGGGCTCAAGCCAGCATCCTGAAGCGCTTGCTGGCAAGGGCCAAGGCTCTTCTCCACCAAGTCCATCACCAGCTGCTCCAGCTTAGAGCGGGTCAAGGTGATGGTGAGATGCTTGGGGCCTGAGGCATCGGCAGTGATGAACGGCAGGTTGATCTCAGTTTGGAGCGTAGTAGAAAGCTCGCATTTAGCTTTCTCCGCAGCCTCCTTAAGTCGCTGCAATGCCATTCGGTCCTGCCTCAAGTCAATGCCCTGATCCCTCTTGAACTCATCACAAAGCCAATCGATGATACGCTGGTCAAAGTCATCGCCGCCGAGGTGGGTATCGCCACTGGTGGACTTGACTTGGATCGCCCCCTCGCCCAAATTCTCCAAGATCGAGATGTCAAAGGTGCCGCCGCCAAGGTCATATACAGCAATGACCTCTTCCTTTTTCTTATCTAGCCCGTAAGCCAGTGAGGCCGCTGTCGGCTCGTTGATAATGCGGAGCACATTAAGTCCGGCGATAGTGCCAGCGTCCTTTGTCGCCTGCCTCTGGCTATCGTTGAAATAGGCGGGGACGGTAACCACCGCCTCTGTTACCTTGTCACCGATGTAGGCCTCAGCATCGGCCTTCAGCTTCTGCAAAATCATGGCTGAGATCTCGGGCGGGCTGTACTCCTTGCCACCCATGACCACGCGCATGTCATCATTTGGAGCACGTGCCGTTTTGTAGGTGACACGATTGGCGTCTTCCTCCACAGGCAGCTCTCGGCCTGATGGCTCACCCCACTTGCGCCCCATAAAACGCTTAATGCTGTAGATAGTGTTCTCTGGATTGACGATAGCCTGCCGTTTTGCCACCTGCCCCACCAGCCGCTCACCGGCCTTACTCACCGCCACCACCGAGGGCACGAGGTCGCCTCCTTCGGCACTGGGGATCATTTTTGGCTCCCCGCCTTCCAACACAGCTACCTCACTCAAGGTTGTACCAAGATCAATGCCGATCGCTTTGCCCATAGCCATCCTCCCTTATTGACCTTCTTTCCCTTTCCCCACCTTGACCATGGCGGGGCGAAGCACTCGTTCATGGAGCTTATAGCCTCTCTGGAGCTCTTCAATAACCTTTCCCTCCTCCCCCTCTTCTTCAAGCACCGCCTCATGAAGAGCCGGGTCAAAGTCATTCCCCAAAGCCTCAATCTGGGAAATCCCATGAGATTCCAAAACTGCTTGCAACTTGCGATGGATAAGCCTGATGCCATCAACCCAGGTGAGGCCAGCGAGCTTGATGGAAACGTTATCCAGAGCCCGCTCAAAATCATCAAGGATGGGGAGCAGGCTCATGAGTAGCATGGCATTGGCGAACTTGATTACCTCGTCTTTTTCCTGCTCACTGCGTTTTCTGAAGTTAATAAAATCAGCTTAGGCTCGCTGCCAGTTAGCTAAATATCTCTCTGCCTTCTCCTTTTCCTCGGCAAGAGCTTTGGTTAACGATTCTATATCCTCCTCAACCGGCAGTTCCTCTTCCTCAGGCATGAGCCACCTCCAAAGGCCTCATTTTCAGCCATAAAGCCCGCTCACCAGCTCGCTCATGGTCGTGGACAGGAAGCGAACAGCGGAAACGGTGCGTTCATAATGCATCCTAATTGGCCCCAGCACCCCAATGGCACCGCTGACCTCGCCGGGGAGCCCATAGCAACTCAGGACCATAGTGCAGCGGTGCATCATCTCTTCCTTATTCTCCTTACCGATGACCACTCGCAATCCCTCCCCGACAGGCAGGGGCAGTAATATCGACCTGAGCAGATTCTTCTGTTCAAACACCTCCATAACCGCCAAGGCCTTTTCGGCTGAGGCACACTCGGGCTGGCCG
>JAUWZY010000029.1 GCA_030615045.1 Chloroflexota bacterium | reverse complement strand
GCTCAGAACCAAGCAAAGGGTTAAGCAGGCAGCGGGAGATCTGGCTCGAGAGCTGTTAGTCATCCATGCGACGCGGGAGGTCTCACCTGGCCTCGCCTTCTCCCCAGACACCACATGGCAGCAGGAACTCGAGGCCTCTTTTCCCTATATCGAGACCCCGGATCAACTGGAAGCGGTAAACGAAGTCAAAGAGGACATGGAAAGGCCGAGGCCGATGGACCGGCTGATATGCGGTGACGTAGGCTACGGCAAAACCGAGGTCGCCCTTCGGGCCGCCTTCAAGGCGGTGATAGATGGGATGCAGGTGGCACTCTTAGTGCCGACCACGGTGCTGGCCCAGCAGCACTTCACCACTTTTCGCCAGCGATTAGGTGCTTTCCCGATCAGGGTGGAGATGCTCAGCCGTTTCCGCTCCCCGGAAGAGCAGCACGAGGTCATAACAGGGCTCGAGAGCGGCACAGTGGATATCTGCATCAACACCCATCGGCTGCTGCAAAAGGATGTCTCCTTCAAAAACCTCGGTCTGGTCATCATCGATGAGGAGCAGCGCTTCGGTGTAGCTCATAAGGAACGGCTCAAGCAGCTGAGGAAAGAGGTTGATGTCCTGACCTTGAGCGCAACTCCGATCCCGCGAACCCTGCACATGTCGCTGACTGGCATTCGCGACTTGAGCACTATGGAGACACCTCCCGAGGAGAGGCTGCCGATAAAGAGCTATATCGCCGAATATGATGAGAGGCTGATTCGGGAGGCGATACTGCGAGAGTTGGAACGGGATGGGCAGATTTTCTTCGTCCATAATCGAGTACAGAGCATCGCCGCCATGGCAGAAAGGCTAAGCCATTTAGTCCCTGAGGCCCGGATAGCAGTGGCTCACGGCCAGATGCCTGAGCAGGCCCTGGAGTCAGTGATGCTCGATTTCACCATGGGCAAGAGCGATGTCTTGGTTTGCACCACTATTATCGAGTCCGGCTTGGACCTGCCCAATGTCAACACCATCATCGTCAACGACTCCGATAAGCTGGGACTGACTCAGCTCTATCAGCTTCGGAGTCGGGTGGGACGGGGCGCCACCCGCGCCTACGCCTATTTCCTGTATCAAAGACGGAAGCGCCTTACCGATGCCGCCAGAAAACGACTGCGCACCATCTTTGAAGCCACAGAATTGGGCTCCGGCTTCCGCATCGCCATGAGGGACCTGGAGATCCGTGATGCCGGAAATCTGCTGGGTGCAGAGCAGAGTGGGCACATGGGGACTGTTGGCTTTGAGCTCTACTGTCGGCTTTTGGCCGAGGCAGTGGAGGAATCGAAGGCTGCGAGAGAGGGCCGGAGTTTCAGCCCCCGCCCCCAAGCCCCCACCATCGACCTCCCCCTCCCCGCCTATATCCCCGAGGAATATATCACCGACCTTGCCACCAAGCTTGCCCTGTATCAGCGGCTGGCTAAGGTCAGTTCCCCTCAGGAGGTCGAGGATATAGAGCACGAATTGAGGGATCGATTTGGAGCCGTACCATTGCCGGCAAGGAATCTGCTTTACCTGGTAAGGATAAAGGCGCTCGGGGCTCAAGCTGGCATCCAAGCCATTTCCAGGGAAAGGAATCAGGTGCTGCTTAAATTGGGCCAGGGGGTCAAAGTGGATAGGGCGTTACTGCAGCGCAGCTTTGAGGGCAAGCTAAAGGTAGGGACAAATCAGCTGCGACTGGATATGAGGCAACTTGGCGCAACATGGCCCGAGGTAGTGGAGGAGGTTCTGGGGACGATAGCAGGGAACCGAGACCTCCTGAGTGCTGAGACTAAGGGAGCAGGGTAGCCTCGCCGGCAGCGATCCTGGTCAGGGCGCCATCGGGGCGCCGTAGCAAGAGATAACCATCTTCATCTACGGCTTCGGCATAGCCTTCTTCGACCACGCCAGCGGACTTGAGACGAACCGTTTTGCCCAAGGTCACAAGTCGCTTCTGCCACTGCTCATGAATGGGCTCTCCCCTGCGCACTGCCAGATAGAATCGCTCCAGCTCGCCGAGTAGGCACTTAAGCAACTCCAGGCGAGAAACCTCATGCCCTAACTCGTAACAGAGGCTGGTGGCAGCGAACTCTGGGAGGGAACTGGCATCGAGGTCTATGTTTATGCCAATGCCGATGATAGCCCAATCGACGCTCCCTTTTCGAAGAGCGCTTTCGGTCAGGATGCCGCATATCTTCTTGCCCCCGATGAGGATGTCATTGGGCCATTTGATCTCGGCTTTGAGCCCGGTGACCTTTTCGATGCAGTGAACCGTAGCTAAAGACGCCACCATATTGAGGCGCGGGAGCTGCTCCAAGCCTGGGCGGATGATGAGGGACAAGGCGATGTTACCTGGAGGGGAGAGCCAGCCTCGGCCCAAGCGCCCCCTCCCCCCCGTCTGCTGTTCAGCGATGACGATAGTCCCCTCCACAGCACCCTCCCTCGCCGCTCTTTTGGCCTCGTTCATGGTCGAGGGGATGGCGGGGTAATAGAGGATCCGGCGGCCAACGAACTCGGTGCTTAGACCCTCGAGGAGCGAAGCTGGGGATATATCATTCTTCACCATTTAAGTCGCGGTTATGTAAAGCTATGTTTTCGCTTCCTCTCTATTTCCTCTTCTTTACCCGTCATTCCACATATTGTAGTCCATCTGGGCACAAAAAGCCAAGGGATCGGAGAGCAGCACAATGAGCAGGATAGGGGCGTTTACGGCGTGGCCAACCTGGCGCTGATGAGCCGATTGAGACTGACGTCGGCTTCTGCTGCTTGTATGGCGAGGCTTCGATGTACCTCCGGCGGTACGCGAACCGTGAAATTACCGGAATAACGCTTAGTTGCAAGTGGTTCAGGTATAGGTTCACCATTGGCCTGCATATCTGCAACGACTTCTGCCGCAACATCACGTATACCTTGAAATGCCGCCTCTTGGGTTTCAGCCAGCCAGCTCAGGCTAGGAAACTCTGCACATAGACCAACATATTCCCCATCCTCATCAGACCAAGAAACGCGATATGTATAGCAATCATTTACCTGTACCATGTTCCCTCTCCATTCTTTCTATAGCTCTTAATACCTGTCTAACTTGGTATACCTTTGCTTTACCCTTATCGTTCTGTATATTTATTCTGGGGTCGCCCTGCCACGGTGTTTTATATATAAAATGACTACCCTTCTGGCGGGCTTCACCAAAGTAATAACCACAGACTTTACAAATAACGTCGAATCCAACATTCTTGGGGTTCCTCTTTATTTGTTTGACTAATTCTTCTATGGAACCCATCCCTCATTCTTATGATAATGATACCACTATTGCTACCATTTGTCAAGGGGTGTAAATGGGTGTAAATGGGTGTAAATAGGTTCTTTTATCATGGTATGTCATTTAATTAAAATTGAAATTGACCCACTACCGAGATCAGGAGGAGCTAAAACATCTCCAATATGGAGCAAAGTTTGCTTTCAGAACTTCTACGATCGTTCTCACCTCCAGCGCTCCGTAGTCGCTCCTGTATCCTGGAGGGAAGGGATAAGGCTCATCGAGGTCAACCTCCAGCCCCGTTAGACCGCAGATCGAGGCCAACCATCCTCTGGGAAACAGGAGCCCCTCTGGATCGTACCCAGACCCGGCAAATGCTATCACCTTACCCTGGCACGCTTTATCGGCAGTCTCTCTCACCTTGTCGGCAATCCTGTAAATGCCCTTTAGGGTCAATCCCATTCGGGTTATTCGATCCATAAAGTGGGTATCGCTTCCATCCACCATTATTATCACTTGTGGCTGAAATTCCTCAGCCAGGGGAACGAAAATGGTATCCAATACGTGCTCGTAAGCCAGGTCGCCTGTGCCGGGTAATATGGGAACATTCACAGAGTAGCCCCAACCCTCTCCCTCGCCCACAGGATTCCTGTAGCTTGGTCCGGGATAGAGGGTGCGCGGGTCTTGGTGAATAGATATGAACAACACCCTGGGATCGCGGGCAAAGATTGTATAGATTCCATCTCCGGCATGAGCATCTGTATCCAGAATCAAAATCCGCTGCAGTCCATAGTTCTGCATCAAACTCTCAGCACAGATTCCGACGTCACTGAATATACCAAATCCCTTTTCGTAATCTCTACCCGCATGTTGTACCCCTCCGCCTATCACGATTGCCTTGCTGAATGCTCCCGACTGAACCAGCTCTCCAGCAAGCTTGCCAGCCCCAGCTAACAGTTTCGCCGCCCTGACGACACCGGGAGAAAGGGGTGTGTCATACGGATCCCGGGATTCGCATCTCTCTGCTCGTCTGATGTATTCTTCAGTGTGCACCAGTTTCAGGTCAGCCTCAGTTGCGTAGCCGGGCTCAACGATTTCAAAAACCGGATTGTCACCAAGCTTTTCCCTGAACAAACGCATAAATCTTTCGTATCTCTCACCGGTTAGGACATGTCCTAAGTCGTATTCCCGCATTTTCTGGCTGTAAAGTATTGCTGTCCGCATGATAGACTTGAGACCCCTGACGTGGTCTCCACTATACCATAATCCGTTTCGCGACGATATCAAGTATCCATTTGGGGAAAGGTCTGCGCTACGCGGCACATTCTGGCTAAATGTTCATACGGTCTGGTAGGCAGCATTCTAAAGGATCATGGCTTTCAACAGGACAATCCTTGAACAGCCAGGCAAGGACATGTTAGACTACTGTGTCAGAAAGCCATATACAGGTATCATTCCAGGTAAACATTCACCGGGATGAGACGAATGCAAAGGGTTCGTATCGTAACCGACTCGGTGGCCCAGCTAACAGAGGAAATGACTCAGAAGCATTGGATAAAGGTCGTGCCAGCGGCAACCATCTTCTGTGATGGTAAGACCTTTGTTGACGGAGTGGATATAAGCACTGCGGAGGCTTATCGGCTCTTAGCACAAGACCCGACTCAGTTCACTACCGCAGCTATCCCGCCACACTATTTCAGGAAGGCATTCGAAGAGCTGAGCAACACCGTGAAAGAGATGCTGTGCATCACTGTCTCTTCAAAGCTCAGCGCAGTGTATAATAACGCGGTCATGGCTAGCGAGCAGATGCGGGAGAGGGCACCCGACCTTAAGATTCAAGTGTTTGATTCTATGAGTGCCGCCGGTGGTGAAGGTTTGATTGCCCTGGCAGCGGCAAGGGCAGCTGCTGAGGGATTAGACCTGGACGCAGTCACTGCAGTGGCGCATAGGGCACGGGAGAGTGTGGAATGCATGTTTGTCTTTGATACCTTACGCGACGCCTACCGGACAGGACGCGTTCCCAAGGTAGCGTCGCGTGTTGGTCACATACTCAGCGTCAGACCGCTATGTCGAGTATACCGAGATGGAAAAGTGCACTTCATTGGCCTGACAAGGAGCCGGGAAAAAGGGGTGCAGCGAATAATCGAAATGGCCCGAGAACAGGTAGGAGATATGCCGATCTATGTCATGGTAATGCATACTGCCGCTTTAGCTGAAGCCGAGAAGCTCAAGGCTCGGGTAGAAGGGGAGTTCAACTGCCGTGATGTTCTTGTCAGCGAGTTCAGCCCGGTTATGGGATATGCCACTGGCCCCGGTGCTTTAGGTATTGCTCTCTGCCCTGAATTTGATATCGCAAAGCAGGAGAGGTCTTTGCTCTAAGCGCTTGACAACGTCAAAGGGATATGTTATAAAGCAAGCACTTGTTTGGCTGCGGCGGGGATGAGGAGTATGTGGCGTAAAGGACTGATGCCTGAGAGAAGAAAGGATTTTGAAGGGAAAAAAGGGGAGCCTGGGGGTGTACCTTTGGTTCCCTTTGTATTTTGATAGCAAGGAGATGATAAAGAGATGAAAAGCAAGAAAATGGCCAGGGCGCTATCGCCGCTGCTGGCTTTAGCTCTGGTGCTTTCCCTGATGGCAGCGGTGCTGTTCACAACAGCAGCCCCGGTGGGCGCCAGCCCCGCTGTAACCCACGATGTCTATGCAGGAGAGAGCATCCAGGACGCCGTCGATAACGCCACTGCCGGCGATACCATCATCGTGCACGACGGGGAATATGAAGGGTTCACAGTCAACAAAACCCTCACCATTCGCTCCGACAATGGCACTGCGGTGACCATTATCAACGGCACTGTTGACATTCGCCTCGGCGAGGATGATGCGGGCAACCCGATGGCTGAGGAGCTGGTCTTCGGCGGTGCTGGTGTCGGCTTCAACGTGACTGGCCCCGGCAATGGCATATATGTCGAGGTGCTGCATGGCAGCAGCCTCACCATCGAGGACAACATCATCACAGGCAACGGTAACAACGGCATGTATGTCTCCGAGGTGGAATATTTCAGCTACCTCGACATCATCGATAACCAGATCACCAACAATGACGGTGATGCCATTTACATCGATACCCTCCAGTATTTCAGCTATGTCACCATTGCGGGCAACACCATCACCGGCAACAATGCCGGGATATGGGTGTACCAGATGTATTATCAGGGCTACCTCACCATCTCCGATAACACAATCACCGACAATGACAGCAATGGCATCTATATCTATTACAACAACTATGGCAGCCGGGTGGTCATCGGTGGCGAGGGCAACAACATCTCAGACAACGATGGCCATGGCGTATATGTCTACTATGTGGATTATGGCAGCTATTTAGCCATCCTCCATAACGAGATCATCAACAATACCAACGATGGCATCCATATCCATTACGTCGATGAGGGCAGCGAGGCCATCATCCAAGGCAACAACGCCATCTCAGAAAACGGCGGTGCTGGCATAGAGGTCTACTATGTGGATTATGGCAGCTTCCTCACCATCTCGGATAACTTGATCACCGACAACGACGGCGATGGCATCTACAGCAGTTCGGGCATCGATGATGGCAGCGAGGCCGTCATCCACAACAACACCATCTCAGGAAACGTCTATGATGGCATATGTATCAATGACCTTGTGGATTACGGCAGCTCCCTCATCATCACGGCTAACGTAATCACCGGCAATGGCGACGATGGCATCTATATCGACGACATCGATGATGGCAGCTACGTCATCATTGGCGGAGAGGGCAACGACATCTCAGACAACGGCGGCTATGGCATACAGATCTATTATGATGTGGACAATGGCAGCATCTTAGCCGTCCTCGACAACCGGATCGTCAACAATACCGAAGATGGCATCCACATCGGTGAGGAAATCTCTGATGGCAGTACGGTCATCATCTATAACAACACCATCACAGAAAACGATGATGACGGCATATATATCTATGATGTTTTAGAGGGCAGCCTCTTAGCCATCCAGGCCAACATAATCAGCAACAACGACGGGGATGGCATCTACTTCTACAGCATCGAGGATGGCGCCCAGGTCATCATCGGCGGAGAGGGCAACGACATCTCAAACAACGGTGAATATGGCATATATATCGATGACTACGTGGACTATGGCGCCTACTTATTCATCCTCGATAACCGGATCGTCAACAACGGCTACGATGGCATCTGGCTCGAGGGGGGCATCGACGATGGCAGCCGGGTCGTCATCGAGAACAACACCATCTCGGGGAACGGCCTGGCAAACGAATCGGAAGAGGGCTACGGCATAGCTATCGACTATGTGGAGTATGGCAGCTACTTAGCCATCCTCGCTAACCTGATCACCAACAATGCCTACGATGGCATCTATATCGGTTACATCGATGATGGCAGCGACGTGATCATCGGCGGTGAGGGCAACATCATCCGAGACAACCGTGGCTATGGCATACGTATCGATGACGATGTGGATTACGGCAGCCGCTTATTCATCCTGGATAACCAGATCATCAACAACACCGAAGATGGCATCTATATCTATTACATCGATTATGGCAGCGAGGTGGTCATCCAGAACAATAGCATCTTGGAAAACGCCTATGGCATAAATATCCCTGACTATGTGGAAGATGGCAGCCTATTAGCCATCCTGGCTAATGAGATCAGCAACAACGCCAAGGATGCCGTCTATATTGAGTTCGTCGATGACGGCAGCTACATCCTCATCCAGGACAACAACGCCATCCAGGCAAACGGCGGCACCGGGATCAATATCACGGATATGGAATATGGCGCCAAGTTAGCCCTGATCAATAACCTCATTGTCGATAACAATGGCAATGGGGGAGTCTATGTTGAAGAAATCACGGATGGCTGCGAGATCTGGGTGCTGAGCAACAACATCACAGCAAACGAGGGTGCTGGTCTCTGGTTCAACTGGACAGCGCTCAGCATGGTCACCATCAAGGGCAACACCTTCTTGCAAAACACCGATGAGGGCATCTACCTCTGGATGGAAGACTCATGGGTCACCATCTGGAGCAATGACATCCTCAGCAACACCGATGGCGTGGTGGTCGACGGCACCCGCGGGGTGGTCACCGCCCATGAGAACAACATCGACGGCAACACCGCCAGCGGCGTGACCAATGCACAGCCCAACGTGACGGTGAACGCCACCAATAGCTGGTGGGGCGATGCCAGCGGGCCC
Organism: Chloroflexota bacterium; assembly: GCA_030615045.1. Classification (GTDB taxonomy): domain Bacteria; phylum Chloroflexota; class Dehalococcoidia; order SZUA-161; family JAUWZY01; genus JAUWZY01. Next base: position 297 of record JAUWZY010000029.1, on the reverse strand, counting down.
AGTGGAGTGGGGCCGGGCACGGGCGATTCCGTAAGTGCCAATGTGAACTATACCCCCTGGCTCAACGGAACCGTTGTGCTCATGATCACAGTTCGGGCGCTGTTCAATTTCGAGGTGCCCGGGATTGTCGACGCCATCGCCGATACAGACACACTGGTGACCTTCAGCGACACCGGTCATGTCAGTGGCTTTATCGGCATAGACAAAATCACACCGCCAGCTGAAGCTGCGAACTTCACCGCAGATACCAATGCCACTGCTCTGAAGTTCATCGCTGTGCAGATCTGGGACTTTGAC
>JAUWZY010000090.1 GCA_030615045.1 Chloroflexota bacterium | reverse complement strand
GTGGCCGTCGTCACCGGCTCGGGGCAAGGGATTGGCAAAGCGATAGCAGTTGTTATGGCTCGAGAAGGGGCCAAGGTTATAACCAATAATCGAAGGCCAGGGACGGAGGGGGGAGATGCAGAAACAACAGCCAAGGAGATCAGAGACGGTGGGGGGGAGGCTGTAGCTGCCTTCGCCGACATTGCCAAGTTCGATGACGCTCAGAGGCTAATACAGGCGGCTGTGGACAACTTCGGCAAGATCGACATCCTGGCGAATTGCGCCGGCGCTGATGCCCCGCGCATGATCTGGAATATGAGCGAGGAGGAGTGGGATCGGTGTATCGATTCCTACCTCAAGGGGACTTTCAATTGCACCCGATTTGCCTCTGCCCTGATGCGGGAGCAAAGAGGGGGCCGGATAATCAACATGTCCTCCGACGCCTGGCTGGGAACTGTTGGTCACGCCAACTACGGGGCGGCCAAGGCCGGGATCGTTGGCTTCACCAGAGCTATTGCCCGTGAGCTGGGGCGATATGGGATAACCTGTAACGCTATCTGCCCTGAGGCGGCAACCAGGTTCACCCTGGCCCCGGATGTGGTCGCTGGCTTTAAGAAAAGATACGAAGCCGGGCTGATAACTAAGGAAAGGCTTGATGAACTACTGGGCGTGCCCCCTCCTGAATATGTAGCTCCACTTGTGGTATATCTGGCCTCGGACAGGTCAGGCAATATAAATGGTCAGGTGTTACGAGCCTCGGGCGGCGAGATCACCCTCTTTTCCGAGCCGATTCGGGCGAAATCAATCTTTAAGAGCGAAGGGATGTGGACCCAGGAGGAGCTTTCTGATCTGATCCCAGGGACGCTGGCAGCGGGTTTGGTCAATCCCGCGCCCCCTGAGGCGCCGAAGGAGGAGAAGGGCTAAGCCAGCTTCGTCGTAGCTCCATGATTACGAAATCGTCCCTTCCTCTGCTGAGCTGCCGGTAAGGGACAAAGCCACACTTCTCAAAGCACCTCTGAGCCCTGAGGTTCCAATTAAGGGTATTTAGATAAAGCCTTTCCAGTCCTGCTTCCTCAAAAATATGGCAGACCAAGGTGGTGATGGCATCTGTGCCATACCCTTGGTCCCAGTAATCGCGATTGCCGATCACGATCCCGATTTCCGCCTCCTGCCTCTTTTCATTGATGTCATAATACATGCAGTTGCCGATGTGCTTGCCGTCGAGGGTATCAATGGCAAGGCGGCGTCGCCCCGGGTTCGGATGCCGCAGCTCCTCAGCATAGCTCATCGTGAATTCAGCGAAAGATAGCCGCGATGGTGCTGCCGCATCGAGACGGGCAAGCTCGGGGTCGCAGCGCCAGGCATAATCGTTCTCCGCATCATTGAGCCGCTTTTCCCGCAGCACCACTTTACGACCTTTTATCACCGCTCAGCCTAAAATCACGAATCCTCCTCTTCATTCTACGAGCACCACGGCCATCGGTCAAGCCATAAGCTTTCCACTTGGCTGGTAGCCATGTATACTATGCTCAGCAAAGTGTGGGGGAATCGTTGTCCCGAGATTTCATCCTGGTGCTCGATTTAGGCGGCACGCAGTTTCGCCTTGCCTTAGCCAACCGAGATGGGAAGCTATTGAGCCGCTACGCAGCTTCAACTTATGCCGCGGAGAGTCAACGGCGACTAATCGAGCGAATCAATAAGGCGATAAGGGAGCTAACATCAGACATCGGTCTGGAACAGGTGCTGGGCATGGGGGTAGCTGCCGCCGGTCTGGTCAATCCAGGGACTGGGGTGCTCCTATCCTCGCCAAATCTGCCCAAATTGCGCAATGTCCCGTTAAAGGCGCTCCTGGAGCGGGAAATAGAAGCCCCGGTGTGGCTGACCAACGATGCCAGCCTTGCCGCCTTGGGCGAGCATAGGTTTGGCGCTGGCCGGGGATTCAGCCACCTGGTCTACATCACAGTCAGCACCGGCATCGGGGGTGGGGTAATCATCGATAATGGCCTTTTCCTCGGCAGCCAGGGCTATGCTGCTGAAATCGGCCATATGGTCATAGACCCCGATGGACCCAGATGTGCCTGCGGCAATATCGGCTGCCTGGAAGCCCTGGCATCGGGTAGCGCCATTGCGCGCATGGCCTCGGAGGAGATGTCAAAAGGAAAAGCCAGCATCATCACCGGCCTCGCTGACGATGATTTGAGCCAGGTAACCGCCGAGATGGTGGCCAGAGCGGCACAGAGCGGCGACCCCTTAACTCTGGAGATCATGGAAAGGGCGGGGACGAGCCTCGGCATCGGGGTGGTCAACCTGCTTCATCTCTTCGATCCCGAGCTCGTCATCATTGGCGGCGGGGTATCCAGATGCGGGGAGTTGATTCTGGCGCCGGTGAGGCGGGTCATCGCCGAGCGGGCGATGTCCGGCTTTAAGGGGGCCAAGGTCGTCATTTCAGCTTTGGCGGATGACTCCGGGCTTCTTGGCGCTGTGGCCTGGGTTTTGGATAAAGGCACCTCATTTCTTTAAAACTCTTGAATATATCTGGTCGAAAGCGTTATAATTCTAACAAGCTTATGTCAAACCTCCTTAATGTAGTTGACGAATTAGATGACCTGCTTTTTGATGGCAGGCAGAAGAATGAAAGGCGTGCGGCTACTGCCCTTCATAATACTCTTTTTTCGTTTGGATTAAGCATAGATCGCAATTATGTTGCACAACGACTTCCCAATGTGATTAGGAACTTGAAGGTTAGCCTAAAAAATGAGCACACTAAAAAGGCATTTCCAACGTTTGAGGGACAAGAATCAACAGAACTCGACGTATTATTTATTGATGCACCATCGTCCCTCGGTCACGCGGCATGGCTAAATTACTATATTGAGATCGAGCTGCAACAAAGAGATATTATGGCGTTTCAAAGGCTTTCTGACTTTTCTGGCTTTTGCGAAGGTCAAGGGATTGATTTGTTCCCCATCCTTGTGACAGACATGAGGAAGAGTGAATATGTGAAGGATGTTTGCGTCATAAATATGGGCGAATTGAGAAGAATAGGGGCTTTCTACGAGCGTTATATGGATAATATCGAGGAGATACCAGGCTTAGCTTATGATGATGCAGCATCGTGTTTCTATATATTGGATTTGATGTCGCGACACGAGAGGCTTATAAAGGAACAATTGCTTGTAGAATTAAGAAAGCTTGATATTTTAAAGCAAAACACGCTGGATTTTGGCAAGCTCGTTACTGGAGCCGTTTCTTTAGGCGATTGTCTGCAGCCAGAAGGAACAGGCTCCTTTAACCAGAGAATGGTTGAATACATAAAGAGATTAAAGGAAAAGG
>JAUWZY010000024.1 GCA_030615045.1 Chloroflexota bacterium | reverse complement strand
GCCGGCGGCATACTCGTGCACGCGCACCCCAATGACCCGAACGGGACATCTCTGGTAAGCATAACTCGTGATCTGGAGAAACAGACAAAGATCATCGAAGAATATATGTTAGACTACATCGATGGTGTCGAGTGCTGGCATTCAAGAAACGATGCCAAGACCACTGCACACTACATCGAGTTCGCCAAGAAGCATGCTCTGATCATGACCGGGGGCAGCGATTGTCATCAAAAACCGCTGCTTCTCGGCACATTGGATATACCAGATTATGTTGCTGATCAATTCCTTGGTAGCAGAGTCCGATCAGCACAGGGGGCATTGCATGGGTCGTAGAACAAAGGTTCAGAGCGATATTAAGGATAGTTCACTTGCCTCAGCCGGCGAGCTGCGCATTGAATGGGCTGCCCGCGAGATGCCGGTGATCAGGCTGATCCGGCAGCGGTTTGCCCAGGAAAAACCCCTCTCCGGCGTCCGAGTCTCCGGCTGCCTTCACATCACCACAGAGACGGCGAATCTGGCCCTGACGCTCAAAGAGGGCGGCGCCAACCTGGCTTTGTGTGCCTCAAATCCACTGAGCACCCAGGATGACGTCGCCGCTGCCTTGGTCCAAAATCACGGCATCTCAGTCTATGCCATTAAGGGCGAGGACAACGACACCTATTATAATCACATCAATGCTGCCCTGGACAATAAGCCACAAGTTACCCTGGATGATGGCGCCGACCTGGTGGCAAGTATCCATAAAGAGCGCACTGAGCTTATCGGCGAGGTCATCGGAGGCACCGAAGAGACCACCACCGGGGTCATCAGGCTGCACAGCCTGGAGCGAGAGGGAAAGCTGAGATACCCCATCATCGCCGTCAATGAAGCAGAGACCAAATATCTCTTCGACAACCGCTACGGCACAGGGCAGAGCACTATCGATGGCATCATGCGGGCAACCAATATCCTGTTTGCCGGCAAGAAGGTGGTCATCTGCGGCTATGGCTGGTGCGAACAAGGCATAGCGATGCGGGCCAGAGGGCTTGGCGCTCAGGTAATTATAACCGAGGTCGATGCAGTTCGCGCTCTGGAAGCGATCATGGATGGCTATCAGGTGATGCCATCGCTCCAGGCTGCTGAACTGGGTGATATATTCATCACCGTCACCGGAGGGCTGAACGCCATCAACAAAGAGCATCTGCTGCGGATGAAAGACGGGGCCATCCTGGCAAACAGCGGCCATTTCAATGTTGAGATCAACATCCCCGCCCTGGAAAGCTTAGCTGTGGAAAAGAGGCGGCTGCGTCCCTTTGTTGACCAGTACACCCTGGCTCAGGGACAACATCTTTACCTCCTTGGCGAGGGTCGACTGATAAATTTAGCCGCCGCCGAGGGGCACCCAGCCAGTATTATGGATATGAGCTTCGCCAACCAGGCCCTTAGTGTGGAATATTTGGCCAAAACCAAGCAAACCCTGAGTCCGAAAGTCTATCCCGTACCCAAGGACATCGATAGAGAGATAGCAAGGTTGAAGCTCCTCGCCACAGGGATCACAATCGATACCCTGACCAAGGAACAGAGGAGATACTTGGAAAGCTGGGAGCTGGGAACTTAGAGAAAGGAGCAAGGCCATGACTTTTGCCCATTCACCTTCGATACTGATAACTTCGGAGTCGGTCACCGAGGGCCACCCGGATAAGCTCTGCGACCAGATCTCAGATGCCATCCTCGATGCTATCTTAGCTAAAGACCCGGTAGCCCGCGTTGCCTGCGAGACCATGGTCACCACCGGGACGGTGGTGGTGATGGGTGAGGTCACCACCGACTGCTATGTTGAGATCCCTGACATCGTTCGTCGGGTAGTCCGAGAAGTGGGTTATACCAGGGCTAAGTATGGCTTCGACTGCGAGACCTGCGGTGTCCTGGTCTCGATAAAGGAGCAATCTCGCGACATTGCCCTCGGTGTCGATAGCGCACTCGAGTCCAGGGGGCGAGAAAACATCCATGACGAGAAGGAGATGCTCGGCGCCGGAGACCAAGGGATGATGGTCGGATTTGCCTGCAATGAGACCCCGGAACTGATGCCGCTTCCCATTGCCTTAGCTCACAAACTCTGTCGTCGTCTCGCCCACGTGAGGAAGGAGAAAATACTGCCCTATCTTCGCCCCGACGGCAAGTCACAGGTTACGGTGGAGTATAGCCACGGCGTGCCGATAAGAGTGGACTCAGTAGTCATCGGCGCCCAGCATGATGATGCGGTGAGCATTGAGATCATCCGCAGAGACATTCCGGAGCAGGTGATAAAAGCAGTGATCCCTGCCCCCCTGCTGGATGAAAAAACCCGCTATTATATTAATCCTACGGGGCGGTTTGTAGTCGGAGGCCCCATGGGCGATACCGGAACCACAGGACGCAAGATCCTGGTCGATACCTATGGCAGTGCTGCCCGGCATGGCGGGGGTTGTTTTTCAGGCAAGGACCCAACCAAGGTTGACCGCTCCGCTGCCTACATGGCCCGCTATGCGGCCAAGAACATAGTGGCTGCTGGCCTTGCCGACCGCCTGGAGCTCCATGTTGCCTACTCTATCGGAGTCGCTCACCCCCTCTCCATCTTCATTGAGACCTACAACACGGCTAAGGTCGATGATGCTCTCATCCTCGACCTGGTGAAAAAGCATTTCGACTTCCGTCCCGGGGCACTCATCGAGACGCTCAAGCTTCGCCGTCCTATCTACAGGCAAGTCGCTACCTATGGCCACTTTGGACGCGATGATCTCGACCTGCCCTGGGAGAAAACCGATGCCGCAGCAATTCTCAGGGCCGAAGCAGGATTAGCATGAAGATTTTGCCTCCGGTCATAGTCAGCTTTGCGGTGACAAATGCTTGTAATATAGATTGCCGGCCTTGCTATGGCGATTCCGCAGGTTTGTCGAGATGACAGCGATCAAATTCGGCACCGATGGCTGGCGCGGCATCATAGCCCAAGATTTCACCTTTGATAATGTCTGCGCTTGTGCCCAGGGGGTAGCAAACTACATCCTGGATTCAGGCATGGCTCATCGTGGCTTGGTGATCGGCTATGACACTCGCTTTTCCTCGGAGGACTTCGCCGCTGCGGTAGCTGAAGTTGCCGCCGGGAATGGCATCAAGTCATATCTCTGTCCTAAGGCGACACCAACCCCGATAGTAAGCTATGGGGTTGTAGTGAGCAAAGCAGCCGGGGCAGCGATTATCACCGCCAGCCACAATCCCGCTATCTGGAATGGCTTCAAGTATAAATCGGAGTTCGGGGGAAGTGCCCCCACTGAGGTCACCGATGAGATAGAACAGCGCATTCCGTCATCAGCGGCCGCTGTGAAACAGATCCCGTTGAATGATGGCTTAAAGCAAGGGCTTATTGAGTATTTGGACTTTTCCCCTGTTTACCTCCAGCACATAGCTGAATTGGTACACCTGGAAAAGCTGCGACAAGCCGGGCTCAAGATAGTGATCGACTCCATGTACGGAGCCGGCGCTGGCTACCTCAAGACGCTATTGGCAGGGGGCAGCACCGAGGTATTTGAGATTAACGCGGAGCGAAACCCTTTATTCCCGGGAATTCAGCCCGAGCCCATTGCCCAAAACCTGACCAAGCTCTCGGCCCTGGTGCCAGAGAGGGAGGCTGATGTGGGCTTAGCCACCGATGGCGATGGTGACAGGATCGGGGTGGTGGATGAAAATGGCCTGTTTCTCACTCCCCATCAGGTCTTTGCCCTCCTCGCCCTCTATCTCCTCGAGGTGCGAGGGGAGCGAGGCACTATCATTAAGACCATAACCTCTACCAGCATGCTTTACCGCCTGGGGGAGCTGTTCTCGGTGCCAGTTTATGAGACCCCTGTCGGCTTTAAATATGTCTGGCCTGAAATGCTCGCAGAGAACACCCTTATCGGGGGTGAGGAGAGCGGGGGCTACGGCCTCAGGAACCACATCCCAGAGCGAGATGGCATCTTAGCCGGGCTTTATTTCCTCGACTTGCTGGTCAGCTTAGGCAAAAAACCGTCTCAGCTGCTAAATTATCTCTATAGCAAAGTAGGACCACATTACTATGATCGAGTTGACCTCGGTTTCCCGGCGGAAGATCAGGAGGCGATCATCGACCGTGTCACCGGGAGCAAGCCGAATGAGATCGGCGGCATCAAGGTGGCCCAGTTTGATACCATGGATGGCTTCCGTTTCAAGCTGGCAGACGAAAGCTGGCTGCTCATCCGCTTCTCGGGGACGGAACCGATCATCCGTATCTATGCCGAAAGCGATAGTTTGGATAAGGTGAAGAAGCTGCTAAAGGCGGGGCAGGGGTTGGCCGGGATTTAAGGGAGGGTGAAGACAATGCCAATCTATGAATATAAATGCAAGGACTGCGCCGAAGTAAGCGAAATCTTTATTCGTAAATTCGGGGGCAAACCTGAGAAATGCCCAAATTGCGGCAGCCCCAATTTAGAAAGGGTGCCTACTTTTGATGCCCATTTTTATCTTGGTGGCCCCAAAGCCATGCCCCGGCACAGGAAGATGTATTAGCGAATCTCTTCCCAGCGAAGCAATTGAAATGAGCTCCATGATAAACCTCGATGACCCTGAGCTGTATGAGAAATTGGACCCCGGCGATATGTCGGCTCGCATTGCAGAACTGCCCCAGCAGTGCCAGGAGGCATGGCGCAAGGCTATGGACTTCGACCTGCCTCCAGATTATGGAGAAATCGACAAGGTGGTGATCTCAGGCGTGGGAGGCTCAGCCATCGGAGGCGGTTTGCTCGCCAGCCTGGTCGCCGCTGAGGGAGCTGTACCTATTCTGGTTCATCGGGACTATGGCCTGCCTTCCTTTATCGATGCCAAAACCCTGATCATCGCCTCCAGTTACTCAGGGATGACCGAGGAGACGGTTTCATCCTTGAACCAAGCCCTCACCACCCCGGCCAAGAAGCTGATCATAACCAGCGGGGGAAGACTGAGAGCTATAGCTGAGGAAAAAGGGATCCCCGTTTTCACCATTGACTATCTGGCTCAGCCTCGTGCTGCCTTAGCCCATAACTTCATTCCCCTGCTCGCCATTTTGCAAAAGCTGGGCTTGATTTCCGATAAGTCGCAAGATATAGCCGAGGCGGTCAAAGTCCTCGATGAGCTAAAACTCACCATTGCCCAGGATCGTCCCCTAAGCCACAATCCGGCAAAGCAGCTGGCGACCAAGCTATTCGGTCACATCGTGATCATCTATGGGGCTGGCATCCTGTCTGAGGTGGCGCGCCGCTGGAAGACCCAGATAAACGAGAATAGCAAGGCTTGGGCTTTCTATGAGGTCTTCCCCGAGCTCAACCACAACGCTATCGTCGGCTATGAATTCCCCGCCGAGATGAAGCTCTTTGTCGTCCTGCTGCGCTCGCCAAAGTTCGATCCCCCGACCCTGCTCAGATATCAGGTCACCTGTGAGCTCCTGGCTCGGAGGAACATCAGCTATGAGATTGTAGACGCCGAGGGGGAGAGCCCGCTGAGCCAGATGCTGAGCCTGATCCTGTTTGGCGACTATGTCAGCTACTACTCGGCCCTTCTGTATCAGGTAGACCCGACCCTGGTAGCAGCCATCGATTATTTGAAGCAAAGGCTCAGCAAGGTGTAAGGGGCAGGATTTCTGTGAAAAAGTTACCTCTTTCTGTATTGGCGCCTTTTGCGAGCTCGCTTGAGCCCGTACTTCTTGCGCTCCTTAATCCTGGAGTCGCGGGTTAGCAGGCCATGGCTGCGGAGCAGGGGCTTGAAGGCCTCATTCGCCTTGAGCAAGGCGCGGCTGATGCCATGGCGGATAGCTCCAGCTTGTCCTGAGACCCCTCCCCCCTCCACCTTGACTACAACCCTGAATTTACTCAGGGTATCGGTCAGCTGAAGTGGCTCCAGGATAAGCCGCTTAAGCCCTACGGTGGTGAATATCTCCTCAAAAGGCTTGTCGTTGACGATGAGAGCACCATCGCCGGGGTACAGCCGTACCCTGGCTATCGCCGTTTTCCTCTTTCCTGTGCCATAGTAGTAAAATTCCTCTTGTTCGGTCAAATCGGCCTCCTTGCCCTCAACGCGGTCCATGAAGAAGCCAGGATTTCGTCTTGATGAGGAAACCCATCACCCGCCTCGCCTTGGCCCCGCACTCCGGGCAATAAACTTCCCTCTTCTCATCAACACCTAACTTGACATCGAAGCGCTTCTTGCAATCTGGGCACTCATATTCGTAAACAGGCATCTCACCTCTCCTTAACTTGAGCCTGATGGGGGTGATCAGGTCCGGCATAGACTTTCAATTTCTTAAACATAGCTCGTCCCAAAGGACCTTTGGGCAGCATCCCCTTTACTGCGTGCTCGATGACCCTTGTCGGGTGGCTCTTCATCATCTCGGCGAGGCTGGTGCTCTTGAGCCCCCCGGGATACCCGGAATGGCGGTAATAAAGCTTTTGTTTCGCTTTGTTGCCCGTCACCCGAACCTTGTCCGCATTTATCACGATGACATAGTCGCCGGTATCAAGATGGGGGACATATATCGGCTTGTGTTTACCACGAAGAAGCTGAGCCACCTCCGATGCCAGACGACCCAGGATTCTACCCGAGGCATCGATTACATGCCATTCTCGTTTGATATCCGAGGCCTTAGTGCTATAGGTCTTCATTTCAATCGTTCTCGAACTTAAGATTGGGGTAATCAACCCTCATCAAGCAAAGCCCGTGAGCTGATGCCGGCGCTGCCAGCCCCAATATCCTCGACTTGGTTAGCCCCCAAAACCCCTCCACCGCCATCTGTCCTGAGCCTACCTTGATCAGCGGACCTACAATCCGCCGCACCTGCTGGGGCAAAAATGAATTGGCTGCGATGCAGAAAAGCACCAGCTCCCCCTCTTTATGCGCATCGGCCTGGAACACAGTGCGCACCGTACTCTTTGCTTTGGCAACCGGAGCGGTGAAGGAGGCAAAATCATGTTTCCCGATAAGGACTCCGCAAGCTCGATTCATAGCTTCTATATCAAGCGGCTGGAACACAAAATAGGCATGCCTTCGCTGTAGAGGCGAAGTGGTCAGGCTATTGAGAATGGTATAGCGATATTCACGCCTCGTGGCTTGCCTCCTGGGATTGAAATCATCCTCAACCTGTGAGCAGGCCTTAATGGCGATGTCCTGGGGCAGATAGAAATTAAGCGCCTGAACAAAGGTGTTTGGGGAGAGGGCAGAACAGGTTTTAAACATCACCACCTGCCCCTGAGCATGAACACCGGCATCGGTGCGACTTGCGGCAACAATGCGAATCCACTCCCCGGTCAATCTCCATAGCGCCTGCTCCAATTCCCCCTGCACTGTAGGCACATTGGGCTGGATCTGGAATCCATGGTATCTTGTGCCCTCATACTCGACGAGCAAAGCAAGCTTAGCAATTGGTAGCCACCTCTAAACCAATTCCAGCTGGACCAGTGGTGCCCCATCCCCGAGCCGGGGTCCTAAGCGGACCAGCCTGGTATAGCCCCCTTGCCTATCGGCATACCTGGGGGCCAGTTCATCGAATACCTTCTTAACCACCCTTTTATCGCTGACGAAGGAGAGCGCCTGACGGCGGGCGTGTAAATTCCCCTTTTTGCCCAAGGTGATCACGTTTTCCGCCAACGATCGGGCCTCTTTTGCCTTGGCTTCGGTAGTGACGATCTTTCCATATCGCAAAAGGTCGGTTACCAGGTTTCGGTACATAGCCAACCTGTGACCCGTATCCCTGGAGAGCTTGCGCCCTGCTACACGATGCCTCATTTCTTCGTGACCTTGAATTTAGCCTTGAGTTTTTGTATCGCCTCCGCCTCTTCCCCCTCTTCCGGCAAGGCAACCTCTTCCTCAGCTACTTTAAAGCCAAGGGCTTGGAGCCGGTCCCAGACCTCCTCTAAAGATCTGCGCCCAAACCCCTTCATCGCCTCCAATTCCTCATTACTCTTCTCCAATAGCTGCCCAACATTGGTGATCTTGCTTCGCTTGAGGCAGTTGAAGGTTCGTGACGAGAGGCCGAGTTGCTCTATGGGCACATCATAAGGCCCAGCCTTGGCTTCGATTACGGGAGGCTTAGCCAGGTCGGAAAAGACAGAGAACTGCTCAGTTAATAGCCGAGCGCTTTGAGTCAGGGCCTCCATGGGCGATATAGTGCCATCGGTCCAGACCTCGAGGATCAGCCGGTCGTAGTTGCTCACCTGACCGACCCGGGCCTTTTCCACGCTGAAATTCACCCTGCGGATGGGGGTGAAGATAGCATCCAATGGCAGCAACCCAATAGGCAAGCTATCGTCGAACTTTTTTGCCTCCTTGTATCCCTTGCCTTGCTCCACATAGAACTCAACATCGAGTTTAGCATCTGCTGAGTCTAGCGTCGCCAGATGGAGCCCAGGGTTCACAATCTCGAAATCTGGGGATGGCTTGATGTCCCCAGCGCAGACGACCCCCTCGCCAGCAACCTCGAGAGTCAATTTCCCCGGGTGCTCGAACAGAGAGCGGAGTCTGATTCCCTTAATATTGAGCAGGAATTCCATACAATCCTCTTTGACATGAGGGATAGTAGAGAACTCATGCTGCACTCCTTCGATCCTGACTGCGGTCACCGCAGCCCCAGGAAGGGAGCTCAACAGGACGCGGCGAAGGGCATTGCCCAAGGTGATGCCAAAGCCAGGCTCCAAAGGCTCAATGATGAAGCGCCCATAGCTATCAGAAGCCCGCTCACATTCTATCGTAGGACTTACGGACTGGACCACGGTCTCGCCTCCTATCTGGAATAATATTCCACGATAAGGTGTTCATCAATGATGGACTCGATTTCATTGCGGCTGGGCTCAGTCAACACCCGCCCAATAAGGGTCTCAGGATCCAGACTCATCCAACTCGGGATCGACCGGCTGCCAACCTCTTGAGCTACTTTGTCATAATGCACGAGCTGCTTGCTCTTCTCCCTCCAGGCGATGGCATCCCCGGGCTTGACCAGATATGATGGGATATTGACCTTACGTCCGTTGACGGTCAAGTGCCCATGGCGAACCAACTGCCTCGCTTGACTTCGGGAATCAGCGAAGCCAAGGCGATAGACCGCACTGTCAAGCCTCATCTCCAGAATCTTGAGCAAGTTCTCTCCGGTTGGACCAGGGCGCCTCCCGGCCTCGGCGAAGTGGCGGCGGAACTGACGTTCCAACACCCCATAGATACGGCGAGCCTTCTGTTTCTCCTTGAGCCTGATGCCGTACTCAGATGACCTGCGGGGATGACGATGCTGCTCCCCTGGAGGGGCATGCCGCCGCTCCAAGGGGCACTTCGGGGTTAAGCATCTCTCCCCCTTGAGCATTAACTTCTCATCCTGGCGCCGACATAGTCGGCAAACCGGCCCTACATAGCGGGCCATTTCCGTACCTCCCTCTATACTCGCCTTCTCTTTGGCGGGCGACAGCCATTGTGGGGCACAGGGGTTACATCCCTGATGCTGAGGATATTGAGCCCGGTTGCTTGCAGGGTGCGAATTGCTGCCTCTCGGCCACTCCCCGGTCCCTTTAAGTAAACATCCACCTGGCGCAATCCGTGCTCCATCCCCCGCCGTGCTGCCACCTCGGCAGCCCTTTGGGCAGCAAAGGCAGTCCCCTTGCGCGCTCCCTTAAACCCGGCAGTGCCTGAGCTGCCCCAGGCGATGACGTTCCCCTGGGGATCGGTAAGGGTAATGAGGGTGTTATTGAAT